>JAFIEF010000006.1 GCA_020832655.1 Paracoccaceae bacterium | reverse complement strand
GCGCTTCAACCAACCGTCAAGCCTCGCTGCATAGGGGCTCGCCGTCGCGCTTACGATCACTCGGTCTGCGCCTTGACCTATAGTGACTCTCTACCAGGCTTGAGCAGTTGGCTGCATTGCGGCTTGGGCAGCACGCTGGCTGCAGCGCCTTGGCCTTGTCTGCGCGGGGAAGCGGGCCTTCCGGCCCGCTGCCTTCGGTGAGAGTATTTGGGGCAAGATGAAGTCGGGGCGCGGATGAAGGTTTCATCTGGCGCAAGTTGGTCGGGGACAACTCTAAGCGAAGCCCTTGCAGAGGCACGAGCGATTTTTCTTCCACATCGCAAACGGTGTCATCGCCCGGCCCCGCCGCCGCGCGCGCCATCTTCAGCGTAACCTGGCCTTTCTGATGATGACCTGACCCAGCGAAATGCGCATCCATTCGAAGCGCGATACCCGCTGCGGCCCAAGACCGAAACCGGGATGGGTTGCGTCTTCGATGCCGCATTCGTCAACCAATTCCTTGACGAAGCCCACCATCCCGTAATCATGGCTGCGATGGCGCGACCTGACCATGTTCCAGCGCAACCATCCGATTGGCTTGCGCAGAAACCCTGCCCGATGCAGAAATGCCATCCCGTGCAGTCGCGTGAGCGCTTTTTCATGCCAACCGAAGTCAACCGGGCGTTGGCGCAGCTTGCGGCCATCGGGGTATTGCGTCCAGTATCCGGTGCCCCAGTCCTCGATCACATACAGGCCACCCGGTTTCAGGTGGTGTTCGAACAAATGCCAAAAGCTGATCCGGGTCAGCTGTCCGACATGCGAAGCATCATCGATGATGACATCAAAGCCCTGCGGTGCGCGCTCTGCGGCAACGCGGTCCAGAAACGCCTTGTCCTGCTGCTCGCCGATATAGGTCTTCACCCGGCCAGAGGCAAAGCTGATCGGGCAGGGCTTGATGTCGATCCCGGTGATCTGCGCCTGTGGCAGCCAGCTTTCCCAATGGCGCAGCGATCCGCCTTCTGCCACCCCGAGTTCCAGAAAATCCAGCGGAAGCGCGCGCAGCGGGCCAAGAAATTCCTCGTAGTTCCTGAAGTAATGCGCAAGACTCGCCTTGCCCAGATCGACATCATGAACATTTGTTTCAGCTTGGGTCATGGCGTTTTCCACTAATATGGGGCGCGCTATAGTGCCCTGACGCCAGAACTATACCGGGCATTGACAGCAACTATCCACTTCTAATGCGCAGAGCGTTCCCACCACCACCCGACCGTCAATGCATGCGCGCGCCCTCTGGCACCACGTGATCCGGGGCCAGCAGGACAATGCGCCCTTCCAGGTCACTGGCCCCCAGCACCAGCACCTCTGACATGAAGGGGCCGATCTGGCGGGGCGGGAAATTCACCACCGCCATGACCTGTCGGCCAATCAGCGCCTCGGGCGTGTAGAGATCGGTGATCTGGGCCGAGGATTTCTTTTCGCCAATCTCTGGCCCGAAATCGATCCACAGCCTGATCGCGGGTTTGCGCGCTTCGGGGAAGGGTTCGGCGCGGGTGATGCGACCGGCGCGGATATCAACCTTCAGGAAATCGTCAAAGCTGATCGGCGATGTCATTGAGCCAGCTCCCGCGAACGCGCGGCAGCAGCAGCGATGGCGCGCTGCATCAGCGGGGGCAGGCCGGTCTGCGCATCCATCAGATGATCCAGCGCGGCGGCAGTGGTGCCGCCGGGGCTGGTGACATTCTGGCGCAGCGTCGCGGCGCTGTCGGTGCTGTCCTCGGCCAGCCGCGCGGCCCCGACCACCGTGGCGCGGGCAAGCTGCATCGCCAGATCCGGGGCCAGCCCCTGCGCCTGCCCGGCTGCGGCCATCGCTTCGATCATATGGAACAGATAGGCCGGGCCAGAGCCGGACAGCGCCGTCACCGCATCCATCTGCACTTCCGCTTCCAGCCGCACGGTCTGGCCGATTGCGGCAAGCAATTCTTCCGCCAAAGCCATATCCTGCGCCGAGGCATGGTCATTGCCGATCAACGCGCTGATGCCACAGCCCACCGCCGCCGGGGTGTTGGGCATGGCACGAATGATCGGGCTTTGCGCGCCAAGGCTTTCGGATAGCCGCGCCAGTGTGGTGCCGGCCGCGATCGAAATGAAGAGCGTGCGGCCCTTATCAAAAGCCTGCAAGGCCGGCAGCGCCGCGCCCATCATCTGCGGCTTGACCGCCAGCAGCGCCACGGCCGGTGTGTCAGGCAGTTCGGCATTGATTGCCACGCCTGTGCCCTTCAGCCAGTCGGAAGGGTTTGGGTCAATGACATGCACGGCGCTGGGTGGCACCCCCTGTTTCAACCAGCCTGCCAGCATGGCCGACCCCATCTTGCCACAGCCCAGCAGCACCATGCCGCCCGAAACAACCCGTTCCAATGTCATGCCAGTCTCCATTCTGCTTGCGCCCAGTTGTTGCGTCTGACCACGCAGGCGTCAAGCGGGAAGGGGCGGCGTTCAGGCGTGCCCGACCGCATCGGCCAGCGCGATCTCCAGCGCCTGGCTCGGCGCGTGATCGGCCCATGCGACAAGCTGGAAGGCAGGATAGAAGCGTTCGGCTGCCATCACTGCGCTGCGCATCATGCGGTCGATCTGTTCGATCTCTGCAGTCTGGTCGGCCCCCAGCAGCAGGCCATAGCGCCAGACCATCAGATTCTGGCTCTCCCAGAAGCTGAACGCGCCTGACCAGACCATGTCATTGGCGCGGTTGATGGCGTCATACAGTCGGGGCAGGGCTGTGCGCGGCGGGTCCATCTCGAAGGTGCAGATCAGCCGCAGCATGTCATCGCCCGGTGACAGCGCCAGTGTCAGCGAATAGGTGCGCCACTGGCCTTCGACCGCCATCGCGATCTGGTCCTCGCCCATACGGTCGAAATCCCAGGCGTGATGCTCTGCCAGGGTCTCGACGATATCGATAGGGTGGACCGGATCCGAGGATAGATAAAGCTCTGCTGCTGACATGACCCGCCCCGATCTTCTGGTGGGTGCGCGTGGCGACCCACAAGACACTGTGATGACCGCTATACTTCCGCGCTCTTGATCTGACGCTTACCAGATATGGTGTCCTCAGGCAGCCGATTAGTAAAGAAAAAACGCCCCGGAGGTAAAGATTTCTGGGGATAACCTGCGAAATCGGACCAGAAATGCCAGAAATCCCCCAGTGATCGGGCAAGATCGGGGCCGATATTCAATGCAGCCGCCGGATTGCGAAAAGTGGGGGGAATCGTCTGGCCTTAGCCGCGCACGCCCGCAAGATGCAGCGCCGCCGCCCCGGCCCGAAACAGGCTGTGGCGCAGATGGCGCAGCCTGTCGGGCCTGATCGTTGCCAGCGGCAGGGGAATGTCGCGCAGATCGGTCGTGCCGCTGACCAACCCCGCCAGCATCTTGCCAAACACTGTGCCGGGGCCGATCCCGCGCCCGTTATAGCCGGAAATCGACCAGATACCCGGCCCATGCTGATGCAGCCGGGGCAGGGCGTCCGGGGTGGTGCCGATACGCCCCCACCAGCCGTGGCGCAACGGGTAGTCGCGCAGTTGCGGGAACAGCGCCGCCATGCGTCGCTCTGCCCAGGCGCGGTGGATCGTGGCATCACACTGGCCCAACTGCCCGACCGAGCCGATGATGAAGCGCCCCGCAGCATCGCGCCGGAAAGAGGTCAGGATCTTGCGCGTATCCCATGCGCCTTCGCGCCCAGGCAGGATCTGCGCCAGAACCGATGGGGGCAGGGGGTCGGTTGCAAAGTTGAAATAGGGCAGGATCGCCATTTCACGCCCCAGATCATCCAGCGGCGGGGCGGAATAGGCATTGGTCGCAATGATCACGGCTCGCGCATCGAGGCGGCCCTGATCACTTGTCAACTGCCAGCCTGACCCGGCGCGCGTCAATTCGCGCAGCGGGCTGCGGGTGTGGATCGCGGCCCCTTGGGCCAAGGCCGCACGCGCCAGCCCGCGCGCATAGGCCAGCGGCTGGATGGTTCCGGCCCGCGGGTCGAACAGGGCGGCGCGAAAGGCAGTGCTGCCGGTGCGCATGACCGTTTCCGGGTGGTCCAGCAATTCCACATCAGCCCCATGCGCCCGCCATTGTGTAGCGCGCACAGCCAGTGCACGCGCCCCGCGCGCGTCAGCGGCGCAATGCAATGTGCCGGTCGGGCTGGCTTCACAGTCCAGACCATGCGCGCGCACCAACTCCCACACCAGCGCAGGGGCGGCAGCCAGCGCGTCCAGCAGCCTTGCGCCATGATCGGGGCCAGCGCGGGCCAGCAGATCATCGGGCATCAGCCACAGACCGGCATTGACCAGCCCGACATTGCGCCCCGACCCGCCCGCGCCGATTTGATCTGCTTCCAGCACCGCGACGCTGACGCCCGCCTGCGCCAGATGCAGCGCGGCGGACAGGCCGGTATAGCCTGCCCCCACCACCGCCACCTGAACCTTGCGCGTGCCCTGCAATGCGCTGCATTGCGGGGCGGGTGGCGCGGTATCAGCCCATAATCCGGGGCTGTCAGATGTCAAATTTCACACCCTGGGCCAGCGGCAGTTCGGTCGAATAGTTGATGGTGTTGGTGGCGCGGCGCATATAGGCTTTCCACGCATCCGAACCACTTTCGCGCCCGCCGCCGGTTTCCTTTTCACCGCCAAAGGCACCGCCGATCTCGGCCCCGGACGGGCCGATATTGACATTGGCAATGCCGCAATCGGACCCCACAGCCGACAGGAAGGTTTCGGCCTCGCGCAGATCGGTGGTGAAGATGCATGACGACAAGCCCTGCGGCACATCGTTTTGCAGCGCAATCGCCTGCTCAAGATCATCATAGCCCATCAAATAAAGGATCGGCGCGAAGGTTTCCTGACGCACGATGTCGCTCTGTGCAGGCATCTCGACAATTGCGGGGCTGACATAGGCGCCGCCCGGCACGCCCTTGACCGGCGCGCCGCCATGCACCACGCCGCCTTGGGCGCGCGCGGTGTCCAGCGCGGCGAGCATCCGCTCGCTTGCAGCCGCATCAATGATCGGACCGACCAGCGTGGCCGGGTCGCGCGGGTCGCCAATGGGCAGGCTGGCATAGGCCGATTTCAGCCGCTCGACCAGTTCAGCGCGGATGCTGTCATGGGCGATCACCCGGCGCAGCGAGGTGCAGCGCTGCCCGCATGTGCCCACTGCGCTGAAGACAATCGCGCGCACCGCCATGTCCAGATCGGCCGAGGGCGCGACGATCATCGCGTTATTGCCGCCCAGTTCAAGAATCGCGCGTCCAAAGCGCGCCGCCACCTTGGGGGCCACGATACCCCCCATCCGCGTCGAGCCAGTGGCCGAAACCAGCGGAATGCGCGGGCTTTCGACCAGCGCATTGCCCAGTTCCGGCCCGCCAATGACGATCTGCAACAGCCCTTCCGGCGCATCATCGCCGAAGCGCGCCAGCGCGCGCTGGAATATCCGCTGGCAGGTCAGCGCCGTCAGCGGGGATTTTTCCGAAGGTTTCCAGATCACCGGATTGCCGCAGACCAGCGCAAGCGCCGTGTTCCATGACCAGACCGCGACCGGGAAGTTGAAGGCGGTGATCACCACGGTCGGGCCAAGCGGGTGCCAGGTTTCCATCATCCGGTGGCCGGGGCGTTCGCTGGCAATGGTCAGCCCGTAAAGCTGGCGCGACAGCCCGACCGCGAAATCGCAGATATCGATCATCTCCTGCACTTCGCCCAGGCCTTCAGAGGTGATCTTGCCCGCCTCCAGCGTGACCACCGCGCCAAGCGCGTCCTTGGCCGCGCGCAGTTCCTCGCCCAACAGCCGCACCAGTTCACCGCGCCGGGGCGCGGGCAGGCGGCGCCATGCGTCAAAGGCCGCATGGGCCGTGTCGATCATCGCGGGGATCTGCGCGGCCGTGGTCTGCTGCACGCGCGCGACTTCTGTCCCGTCAATGGGCGAATGCACCGCCAGATCGCCCCCGCTGACCTGATCCGCGATCCCGGCCTTTTCTAGTATGTCTGCACTGATCATGATGTTCCCTGTCATTGCTTGATGGCCCTGGCCAACCCTGTCGCAACTCTAGGGCGGTCATGCCCCGAATGCCAAGGGGGCGGGGTGCAAAAAAAGCCCGGTCCAACCGGACCGGGCCAAGCTGATTTCAAACGCTGATCAGATCAGTCAAGCTGCGCCAGCAACTCTTCGAAGGCGGCGGTGAAGCCGATCAGCGACATGGTCAGATCAACCTGCTGATCGGGTGCTGCAACCGGAACCACGGTCCAGGTAGCGGCGGCGCCGCGGCGGAAGGCATCAATTTCGTCAGCGGTGAACCCCACGCGGGCGACACAGCCGATTGCCGCACAGAAGGTGAAGGGGTAAATCTTTGCCTGCCCGTCATCGATTTGCATGACAAGCTGGGCCGTCAGCAGGGTTTCCAGCGGCGTCAGGATAGTTGCGCCCGCTGCGGCTTCCTGACCGGGTGGCAAGGGGAATAGCGTGACCTCGGCCGTTGCATTGCCTTCGGCATCGCGCAGAAGCTGATACATCTGGCACGGATCGGGTTCATCCGCGATTTCGACGCAGATCAATTCCCAGTCGCCATGCGTGTTGCCGATATAGCTGCCATCGCCCATATCCTCGCCCAGCACTTCGCCGGTTGACAGCACGCCGAGCGGGTCGCTTGCAACGCCTTCGTCCTGGGCCATAGCGGAAGTTGCGCCGAAAGATGCCGCCATGATGGCCGTTGCGGCAAGGCGGATAAACGTGTTCTGGGTCACTGACATGCCTCGTTCCTTGATTGGTCCGTTTTGCGCATCTCCTACCACGCCGCTGCTATGCTGTCAGTCGAAAAATCGTTCTTACACAGGGGGGTGATTGCGCGTTGAAACGCCGCGTTGCTCATGCGGCCGCGCGCCGGAAAAGCCGCATTGGTCACAAAATGCAACAGGGGCCAAAAAATGGCCCCTGCACATTTGTTTTTTTGGTTTTTCTCCCTGTCGGACTGGCCGACGATTGGCCGAACCGTAGGGCGAAAAAATGCACCCGTCAACAAAAAAATTTCCGCGCCTTTTCAGTTTTCTTGACCAGTCTTGACTGGGTTTTACAGCCCTGCCAACACGCAATATTCCTGCTGGAACATTGCAGCAAAGCGCGGGCCGCTACGCCCGCAAAATGACTGCACCCGAAGGTGCAGCCAGTCTGACAGGGAGGAAACGCGCCGCTCGCTTCCGAAAACAGGCAGCGCAACCCACAGGCTAGCGCAGAATAGTTAAGAATGGATTTCCATCGTGATGAATTCTGCCGTAATCAACAGTTGGGGCCAAGACATAGGGTAAAGAGTAATGACAGACACGGATCACGCCATCATCGTCGGCGGCGGTGGCGAAAGCCAGCAAGAGCCGCAATTGCTGCATCACCGCTTCGGCAATCGCCACGGGCTGATCACCGGGGCCACCGGGACCGGCAAGACCATCACCATGCAGATCCTTGCCGAGGGCTTTTCGGATGCAGGCGTGCCGGTCTTCCTGACCGATATCAAGGGCGATGTCGGCGGCATGGCGCTGCCCGGCACGCCGCGCGACGCATTTGAACGTCGCGCAGCGCAGATCGGGTTGCAGGGTTATGGCTATCGCGACTGCCCGGCCATCTTCTGGGATTTCTTTGGCGAGCATGGCCACCCTGTGCGCACCACGATTGCCGAGGTCGGGCCACTGCTGCTGTCGCGCATGCTCGATCTGACCGAAGCGCAGGAAGGAGTGATCAATGTGGCCTTCCGCATCTCGGATGACGAAGGGCTGCCGATCCTTGACCTGAAGGATCTGCGCGCGATGCTGAATTTCCTGGCCGAAAACCAGCGCGCGATTTCGGCGCAATATGGCGCGGTGACGACGGCCAGCATCGGCGCAATCCAGCGCAAGCTTCTGGTGCTGGAAAATCAAGGCGCGGCGCATTTCTTCAGCGAACCCGCGCTGGAGCTTGCGGATTTCATGCGACTGGCCCCGGATGGGCGCGGCTGTATCAGCATTCTGCACGCCGAAAGGCTGATGCGCACGCCGCGGCTTTACGCGACCTTCCTGCTTTGGCTGCTGTCCCAACTCTTCGAAGAACTGCCAGAGGTCGGAAACCCCGACAAGCCGAAGCTGGTGTTCTTCTTCGATGAAGCACATCTGCTGTTCAATGGTGCCCCGCGCGCGCTGATCGAAAAGGTCGAGCGCGTGGCGCGGCTGATCCGTTCCAAGGGGGTGGGGGTGTATTTCATCACCCAGAACCCTGATGACGTGCCCGACACCATTCTGGGCCAGCTGGGCAACCGGGTGCAGCATGCGCTGCGCGCCTTCACCGCGCGCGACGGCCAGGCTTTGCGCCGCGCCGCGCAGACCTATCGGCCCAATCCGCGTTTCGACATTGCCGATGCGATCCGCGATGTGGGCGTGGGCGAAGCGGTGACATCCTTTCTGGAAGATCGCGGCAATCCCGGCATGGCCGAACGCACGCTGATCCGCCCGCCTGCAAGCCTGGTCGGTCCGATCGAGGATGGTGCGCGCCAGATGCTGATGGCGCGCTCGCCGGTGGCGGGGAAATATGAGCGGCTGATCGACAGCGACAGCGCGCATGAAATGCTGGCGCGCCGAGCAGAGGCCGCCGCGAAAGAAGCCGGGATCGCGCTGCAAAAGGCCGAATCCGCCGCGCAGGCCGAACGCGAATTCAACGCCGCGCGGCGCTATGAACCGCCCGCGCGCGGGACTGCGCGCAAGGCGCCAGTGCGGCGCGCCTCGCGCAGCGACACGCCCGTTGACGCCTTTGCCAAGTCGATGGCGCGCCAGCTTGGGTCGCGCACGGGTCAGGCGCTGGTGCGCGGGGTGCTGGGCGGGTTGCTGCGCGGGCGCTGATCACCGGCCGTGACATGGCGCGCACTGGGCGCGCCCTGGGCGCGCACTGGACGCGCACAGGGCGCACACCCCTTTCCCTTGCGCGCGCGCTGCGCTAAAGGCTTGCGGCTGAAACACTTCGGAGTGCGCGCCATGAAATTCCTCGATCTGGCCAAGGTCAATATCCGCTCTGGCGGGGGCGGGTCAGGCTGCGTCTCGTTCCGGCGCGAGAAATTCATCGAATATGGCGGCCCCGATGGCGGTGATGGCGGGCGCGGCGGCGATGTCTGGGTCGAAGCCGTGGATGCGCTGAATACGCTGATCGATTTCCGCTATCAGCAGCATTTCTTCGCCAAGTCGGGCCAGCCCGGCATGGGCAAGGGGCGCACCGGCAAGGATGGCGCTTCGGTCGCGCTGCGCGTGCCGGTGGGCACCGAAATCCTGGACGAGGATCAGGAAACCGTCATCGCCGATCTGACCGAGGTGGGCCAGAAGGTTCTGCTGGCCAAGGGCGGCAATGGCGGCTGGGGCAATCTGCAATTCAAATCCGCCACCAATCAGGCGCCACGGCGCGCCAATCCCGGCCAGCCGGGGGTGGAGCGCGTGATCTGGCTGCGGCTGAAGCTGATTGCCGATGCCGGTCTGGCGGGGCTGCCCAATGCGGGCAAATCGACCTTTCTGGCCGCGACCTCGAATGCGCGGCCAAAGATCGCCGATTACCCCTTCACCACGCTGCACCCCAATCTGGGTGTTGTGGGCATTGACGGGCGCGAATTCGTCATGGCCGATATTCCCGGCCTGATCGAAGGCGCAAGCGAAGGGCGGGGGCTGGGTGATCAGTTTCTGGGCCATGTCGAGCGCTGCGCGGTGCTGCTTCAGCTTGTCGATGGCACGTCCCAGGATGTGGCCGAGGACTGGCGCATCATCGACCATGAGCTTGCGCAATATTCGACCGAGGTCGCGCGCAAGCCGCGCATTGTCGCACTGAACAAGATCGACGCGCTGGATGACGAAGAACGCGCTGAAAAACGCGCAGCACTGGAGATCGCCAGCGGCGGGCGGGTCTACATGATTTCGGCGGTGTCGGGTGAAGGGATGCCGCAGGTGTTGCGCGCGCTGATGGCGCAGATCGATGCCGCCAAACCCAAGCCAGAGGATGACGAACCGTGGCAACCCTGACAGCAGCGCAGGCGCTGCGCGCGGCGCGGCGCGTGGTGATCAAGATCGGCTCGGCCCTGCTGGTCGAGGATGGGCGGCTGCGCGAAGACTGGCTGCACGCGCTGGCCGCCGATCTGGCGGCATTGCGCGCAGAGGGGGCGGATGTGGTGGTGGTGTCCTCTGGCTCCATCGCGCTGGGGCGGGCGGCACTTGGCCTGCCTTCCGGCGCGCTGGCGCTGGAACAAAGTCAGGCGGCGGCGGCAGTGGGCCAGATAAGGCTGGCGCGCGCCTATGAAGCCGCGCTTGCCCCGCATGGCATATCGACAGGGCAAGTACTGCTGACGCTGGAAGACACCCATGACCGGCGCCGCTACCTGAACAGCCGCGCCACGCTGGCCACGCTGTTGGGGCTGGGCGTGGTGCCGATTGTCAATGAAAACGACACGGTCGCCACGGATGAAATCCGCTACGGCGATAATGACCGGCTGGGGGCACAGGTGGCGGTGACCATCGGCGCGGATCTGCTGGTGCTGCTATCTGATGTGGATGGGCTTTACACGGGGAATCCCCAGACCGACGCGCAGGCGCAGCATTTCGCGCATGTCGCAGCCATCACCCCCGAGATTGAAGGGATGGCGGGCGAACCCGTTTCCGGCCTGTCGCGCGGGGGGATGCGCACCAAGGTCATGGCCGCCAAGACCGCCACCAGCGCGGGCTGCGCGATGATCATCACCGCCGGGGCCAGAATGCACCCGCTGGCCGCGCTGGGGCAGGGCGCGCGTGCCACGCTCTTTGCTGCGCAGGGCGATCCGCGCTCGGCCCGCAAGCGCTGGATTGCGGCGATGAAACCGCGCGGGGTGGTCCATGTCGATGCTGGCGCGCAGGCCGCTCTGGGGCAGGGCAAATCGCTGCTACCCGCCGGTGTCACGCGGATCGAGGGGCAGTTTCAGCGCGGTGATCCGGTGCTGATTGCTGGGCCGGACGGGCAGATCGGCATCGGGCTTGCAGGCTATTCCAGCCTTGAGGCCGCGGCCATTGCCGGGCATCAATCGCGAGAGATTGCAGATATCTTGAACTATCCGGGCCGTGTGGCCCTGATCCACAGGGATGAGATGGCATTATGACCGAAATCAGCACCGACATGTTGGAAATGGGTCGTCGCGCCCGCGCCGCTGCTGCAATTCTGGCCGCGGCCACGCCGCAGGCCAAGGCGCAGGCGCTGACTGCCGCCGCCGATGCGCTGTGGAATGCGCGCGGTGATGTGCTGGCCGCCAATGCCCGCGACATGGAAGCCGCGCGCGCGAAGGGGCTGACAGGGGCGATGCTGGACCGGCTGATGCTGGATGAAGCGCGGCTGCAATCGGTCTGTCAGGCGCTGCGCGATGTAGCCGCGCAGGATGACCCGGTGGGCCAGGTCATTTCTGAATGGGACCGTCCCAGCGGGCTGCATATCCAGCGCGTGCGCACGCCTTTGGGTGTGGTGGGCGTGATCTATGAATCGCGCCCCAATGTCACCGCCGATGCGGGCGCGCTGTGTCTGAAAGCCGGCAACGCCGTCATTCTGCGCGGCGGGTCGGAAAGCTTTCACTCCTCGCGCGCGATCCATGCTGCACTGGTTGCAGGGCTGCACGCCGCCGGATTGCCCGAAGATGCGATCCAGCTTGTCCAGACCACCGACCGCGCCGCCGTGTCGGATATGCTGCGCATGGTCGAGCATATCGATGTGATCGTGCCGCGCGGGGGCAAGGGGCTGGTCGGGCTGGTGCAGCGCGAAGCCCGCGTGCCGGTCTTTGCGCATCTCGAAGGCATTTGCCATGTCTATGTCGATGCCAGCGCCGATGCCGACAAGGCGCGGCGGGTGGTGCTGAACGCCAAGACACGGCGCACCGGAATTTGCGGCGCGGCGGAATGCCTGTTGCTGCATCGTGACATTGTCGATGGGCTGGGCGCGCAGATCATTGCCGATCTGGCCGCCGCGGGGGTAGAGCTGCGCGGCGATGCGGGCGTGCAGCATCTGCCCGGTGTCACGCCCGCCACGGAGGATGATTTCGGGCGCGAATATCTGGACAGCATCATCGCCATTGCCGTGGTCGCGGATATCGAGGGCGCGATAGCCCATATCCGCCGCTTTGGGTCGAACCACACCGAGGCGATCATCACCGAAGATGATGACACCGCCGCGCGCTTCTTTGCCGGGCTGGACAGCGCGATATTGATGCGCAACGCCTCGACCCAGTTTGCCGATGGCGGCGAATTTGGCCTGGGCGCAGAGATCGGCATCGCCACCGGCAAGATGCATGCGCGCGGGCCAGTGGGGGCGGAACAACTGACCAGCTTCAAATATCTGGTTACAGGCGATGGCACAACGCGCCCGTAGCAAGGCCATATCGCGCGAGCTATGGTCGCACGATATGTCATTATATCAAGACCTTGTGCAGCCTTCTTCAGGCTATTCGATCAATGTCTCGCAGCGTTCTGCCTGCGCGCAACCCTGCGTCAGTTCGGGTGACAGCCTGGACATGGCATCGAACTGGGTCAGAAACACCTGCCCGTTCAATTCGTCAAGGAAATGAACGCGTTGCAGCCGGTCCATCACTGGTCCTTTGACCTCTGATAGGTGGAATTTCACCCCTGCGGCACTCAACCTTTCATTGATCGCCTCCAGGCTTTCCAGCGCCGAGGCGTCGATATAGTTGACGGCGGTGCATTGCAGCACGACATGCTCCAGATCCGGGGTTTCATGCAGCGCGCGCACGATACGGACTTCCAGCGCGCGGGCATTGGGGAAGTAGAGCGATTCATCGACGCGAACCGAAAACACTTTTGGGTCGGTGACAACGCGGTGACGCGCGACATTGCGGAAATGCTCGGTCCCTGGCACTTGCCCCACCACCGCCATATGCGGGCGCGAGGTGCGGTTGAGATACAAAAGCAGCGACAACCCGACGCCGGCCAGCAACCCCTGTTCCACGCCCACCAGAAGCGTCACCAGCATGGTCGCGGCCATTGCGGCGCCATCGGCCTTCGAATAGGCCCAGATCCGGGGCAGGGCGCGGAAATCCAGCAGCGACAGCACCGCCACGATGATGATCGCGGCCAGCGTGGCGCGAGGCAGGAAATACATCAGCGGCGTCAGCAGCAGAAGCGCCGCCGCGATGGAAATCGCGGTCATCGCGCCCGCGGCAGGCGTTGCAGCACCCGCGTCATAATTCACGATCGACCGCGATAACCCGCCCGTGACCGGCATCGCATTGCTGGTGCCTGCGCCCAGATTGGCCAGCCCCAGCGCGATCAGTTCGCGGTCGGGGTCAATCGCCTCGCGCTTTTTCGCGGCCAGCGTCTGCGCGATCGAGATCGATTCGACATAGCCGACAATGGCAATCAGCAGGGCCGGGGCCAGCAGAAGCGTGATCAGGTTCAGATCAAAAGCAGGCAGGCCGAATTCGGGCAGGCCGCGCGGCACATCGCCCAGGATCGCCACGCCCATCTTGTCCAGCCCCAGCCCCCAGACCGCAAGGGTCGAGGCCACAACCGCGACCAGCAACGCGCCCTTACCCAGAAGTTTTGCCAGCGGGGCCGACATACCAAGCTTTTGCAACAGCTTCGCCAGACCGGCGCGCGACCAGAACAGAAAACCCAGCACCGCCGCCGAGAGCGCGACCGTCAGAACCGAGATATCGCCCAGCGATGCAATCAACGACGGCACCACCTGCGGCAAGGTCTTGCCACTGACATCTGCACCTAGCAAATGCCGCAACTGGCTGGCGGCAATCAGGATGCCCGCTGCGGTGATGAAGCCCGAAATCACCGGATGGCTTAGGAAATTGGCAATGAAGCCAAGCCGGAACAGCCCCATTACCAGCATCATCGCGCCTGAAAGCAACGCCAGCCACAGCGCGGCCAGATGATAGTCCGGCCCGCCGATTTCCGCGACCGTGCCTGCCGCCGCAGCCGTCATCAGCGCCACCACCGCCACTGGCCCGACCGCCAGCGCGCGCGAGCTGCCGAAAGCCGCATATAGCAGCAGGGGCACAATCGCCCCGTAAAGCCCTGCCTGCGGGGGCAGGCCGGCCAGCATCGCATAGGCCATGCCCTGGGGGATGAGCATGATCGTGACCACCGCGGCGGCGATAAGATCATTGGTCAGGTCGGAACGCTGATAATTGCGCGACCAGGTCAGAAACGGAAAAATCCGGGTGAGCATTACCGCAGAACCCTTTTTTGTGCAAGCCTGAGATGGCAGTGATACTGCGCGCAAACCTGCGCGCGACTGCCCCCCATATAACCCGGCCCAATAATATTGCAAGATGTGAATATGTTTTCACGTCAGTTTCATGAACCGGGTTGGGGGGCGGTCCGACAGGATTACATATACTTCTCATAATCAGTATTATGTTTACCTTGGCGATAGCTTGCGGCGAACCGAAGCACACTATAAGAGGCACGCAACCCGCTCATATCGAAAGGTCTTGCGATGATCCCGCGCTATTCCCGCCCCGACATGGTCGCCATCTGGTCGCCCGAGACGAAGTTTCGCATCTGGTACGAGATTGAAGCCCATGCCTGTGATGCGCAAGCCAAGCTGGGCGTGATCCCCACTGAAAGCGCCGCAGCGGTATGGAAAGCCAGGGATGTGCAATTCGATGTCGCCCGCATCGACGAAATCGAGTCCGTTACCAAACATGATGTCATCGCCTTCCTGACCCATCTGGCAGAAATCATCGGACAGGAAGAAGCGCGTTTTGTGCATCAGGGCATGACCAGTTCGGATGTGCTGGACACCACCTTCAATGTGCAGCTTGTGCGCGCAGCCGATCTGCTGCTGGCGGATATGGATGCGCTGCTTGATGCGCTGAAACGTCGCGCGATGGAGCATAAATTCACCATCCGCATGGGGCGCAGCCACGGCATTCATGCCGAACCCACCACAATGGGCCTGACCTTCGCGCGGTTTTATGCCGAAATGAAACGCAACCGCGAGAGGCTGCACGCCGCGCGCGCCGAGATTGCCACGGGTGCGATTTCCGGCGCAGTCGGCACATTCGCCAATATCGACCCCTCGGTCGAGGCGCATGTCTGCGCGCAGATGGGCCTTCAGCCAGAGCCTATAAGCACGCAGGTCATCCCGCGTGACCGCCATGCGATGTTCTTTGCGGTGCTGGGTGTGATTGCATCCAGCATTGAAAACATCGCCATAGAAATCCGCCACATGCAACGTACCGAAGTGCTTGAAGCGGAAGAGTTTTTCAGCAAAGGCCAGAAGGGTTCCAGCGCGATGCCGCATAAGCGCAACCCGGTGCTGACCGAAAACCTGACTGGCCTTGCGCGGCTGGTGCGTATGGCGGTGATACCGGCGATGGAGAATGTGGCGCTGTGGCATGAGCGTGACATTTCGCATTCCTCGGTCGAGCGCATGATCGGCCCCGATGCCACAGTGACGCTGGATTTCGCGCTGGCGCGCCTGACCGGGGTGATCGACAAGCTGGTGGTCTATCCCGACAACATGATCACCAATATGAACAAGTTCCGCGGGCTGATCCATTCGCAGCGCGTGCTGCTGGCGCTGACCCAGGCCGGTGTGTCGCGCGAGGACGCCTATGTCCTGGTGCAGCGCAATGCGATGAAGGTGTGGGAACAGGGCCGCGATTTTCTGGAAGAGCTGCTGGCCGATACGGATGTCCGCGCCGCGCTCGGCGAAGAGGAAATCCGCTCGAAATTTGATCTCGATTACCACACCAAACATGTCGAAACCATCTTCAGCCGGGTTTTCGACACATAAATTCGTTTTGCGGGCTTGATCCTGAAATATTCGTGCTATGCTATATGTGGTAAGCAGGAAGGAGATGGCGCGATGAAATTCAAACTTGGCCTGGCCGCGATTGTGTTGGCCCTGACCCCCGCGATGGCTGTGGCAATGTGCGGGGATCGCATGAAGCCCGTTACGGCTTCGGTCTGCGCTGATGGGAAAATCTGGGATGCAAAAAGTGCAAGCTGCGTTGATCCGGTCACCAGTTAGGCACAAAAGACACTTGTCCTGAAAGTCGGAAACCCCTGTCACTTGGCAGGGGTTTTTTCATTCCCTGCGCTGCATCAAGACTTTCTTGACGCTTTGGGTGCATTGTCGAGCACAAGCAGATCTTCCTGACGGAAGACCAAAAGCCCCCTGCCGCGATCCTTGTGGAAACGGCCCGAAACCCGAATGCGACGCCCTAGCTGATTGCCTGAAATGCCATGAATGAGATGACCCTCCCCGCAACGCGCATCGGCGCGGGGGGGGGGGGCCCCCCCCGGCCCGCCCCCCCCCCCCCCGCACCCCCCCCCCCCCCCCCACCCCCCCCAACCCCCGAAGCCGCCCCCCTAGCTGATTCCCTTAAAGCCCATCAATGCGATCACCCCCCCCCCACCGCGCCGCGGCGCGCGCGCCGATGCCCCTGGCGGGCCAGCCGACGCGCGCGATACTCCGGCCCCGCAACAGCGCGGCCGCACCGTCCATCTGACAGGGCCGCAAAAGGCGGCGATTATCGTCAGGTTCCTGCTGGCTGAAGGGCTGGATATCCCGCTAGCCGGTCTGCCGCGCGAGATGCAGACCCGCCTGACCGAAGATCTGGGCAGCCTGCGTCTGGTGGACCGCGCCACGCTGGATGCGGTGATCGCCGAATTTGTCGAGATGCTGGAACAGGTCGGCCTGTCCTTTCCTGACGGGCTGGAAGGGGCGCTGGCAATGCTGGACGGGCGGCTGCATGATGATGCCGCGCGGCATCTGCGTGCGCGTGCGCGCGGCGTGGCTGATAACGACCCCTGGCATGTGCTGAACACGGCAGGCGAAGATGATCTGTTGTCCCTGCTGCAGGCCGAAAGCAGATCAGTGGGCGCGGTGCTGCTGTCCAAGCTGGCGATTGAAAAGGCCGCGGCATTGCTGGCACGCCTGCCGCCCCAGACCGCGCAGGAACTTGCGCTTGCCGTTTCCAGAATAGAGGGAATTCGCCCCGAAGCCGTCACCATTATCGGTTCGGCCCTTGCCCAGCAACTTGACAATCGCCCTGCCCGCGCCTTTGCCAAGCCCCCGACCAAGCGCGTTGGCGATATCCTGAATTTCACCGCGCCGGATTTGCGCGAAAGCCTGCTGGCGGGGCTGCATGACAGTGACCAGGGCTTTGCCGAAGGCGTGCGCAAGGCCATCTTCACCTTTCCCGACATCCCCGAGCGCATCGATCCGAAGCAGGTGTCGGTGCTGGTCAAGGCGATCTCGGTCGATGATCTGATGACCGTCATCGCCGCCGACGATGCCGAGGACAAGCCGGCGGTGGAATTTCTGTTGGCCAATATCTCCAAGCGTATGGCCGAACCCATCCGCGAAGATGCCGCGTTGCTGCCCGCCCCGGCCCGCGCGCAGAAGGACAAGGCCGCAGCCAGCATCATGGCGGATATCCGCGAACTTCTGGACGATGGCAGGCTGGCCCTGCGTCACAGTGACGAGATGGAGTAGCAGGCTCAGCCGCTCACGCTGCGCGGCTGGTCTGAATCTCTTCCCAGGCGCGGTTCACATCGCGCAGCCGGTGCTCGGCCAGCCGGATCGCCTCTGGCGGGACACCGCGCGCGGCCATGCGGTCGGGATGCGTGTCGCGCACCGCCTGCCGATAGACGCGCCGGATCTGATCCAGCGCCATATCGGGCGAAACTTCCAGCACATCATAAGGATCAGGCGCGACATCGCCGACAAAGCGCGCGCGCAGACAGCGAAAGCAACGCTCTGTCAGCCCGAAAATCTGCGCCACATGATGCAGGAAGCTTTCCTCGGCGGGATGGAACACCCCGTCCGCCATCGCCACCTCGAACAAGCCTTCCATCAGATCCATCAGCACCGGGTCGCGCGGCGGGAACATCGCCGCGATCTTGCGCGCATAAAGATCATAGCCCGCGACATCCTGCCGGGCCAGATTGAACACCCGCGCGGCATTTGCCTCTTCGTCAGGCGGGATGGTGAAGACACGGCGAAACGCGGCGACCTCGCCGCGCTTGACCAGCCCGTCAGCCTTGGCCAGCTTCGCCCCCAGCGCGATCACCGCGATGGTGAAGGCCACGCTGCGTTCGGGGCGCTGGCGCAAATGGTCGAACACCGCGCTCAGGCTTTCGCCCTTGCGCAAGGCTTTCAGCGCTTCGGCAATTCGTTTCCAGATCGACATGAATTCTCACTTCGCGGAATTGATGGCGGCCGCTGATGGCCCGACACCGGCTGACAAGGTTTTCTGCATCAATACAAGATCATGAAACTGCCCGAATTTCCAACCAACCTGCGGCATCAGCCCTACGTTCTGATAACCCATTGCCCGGTGAAAGGCGACGCTGCCTGCATTTTCCGCCGATACAGCGGCAACCATGACATGATGACCCGCCGCTGTCGCATGGGCTTCCAGCGCCGCCAGCAATCGCCGCCCTGCCCCATATCCGCGCGCCTGCGGCGACAGGTTGATGGTATGCTCCACAGAGCGGGCATAGCCGGGGCCGGGACGAAACTGGCTGTAGCTGGCAAAGCCGATCACCTGCCCGGACAGGGTCGCAACCAGAAAGGCATGGCCCGCTTCGTGCCGCCCGGCAATCAACCCGATGACCTCGGCAGGGTTGCGCGGATCGGGGTTGAAGGTGATCACGCTGTCGCGGATGATCGGGTTCCAGATCGCGCAGATCGCTTCCGCGTCATCTGCGGTTGCGTCGCGGATGGCCAGTGCAGACATGTCTTGGATTCCCGGTCAGGCATGACAACGCAAATTGCGCCAGCCTTGCGCGCGCGTCAAGCGGGCGCGCTGGCCTGCGCGGCGGCTTCGGCGGTGGCTTCCAGCGCCAGCATGATCGAAGCATGGCGGTTGCGGTAGTCGCGTGCAGGTGTCAGAACCTCATACCCATCAAAGGGCGCATCGGGAACTGGCCCGCCCCTGATCAGCATGTCGCGCAACTGGTCGCGCGCCTGCGCCAGTTCCGCCGCGCTGCGCCCGATCACCACCTGCGCCAGCACCGCCGCCGCCGCCTGCCCCAGCGCGCAGGCCTTGACATCCTGTCCGAAACGGCTGACGCGCCCGTCTTCCATGTCCAGATCGACGCTGACGGTCGAGCCACAAAGCGGCGAGCGGCGCTTGACGCTGGCCTGCGGATTGTCCAGCCGCGACAGATACGGGATATCTGCCGCCAGCGCCAGAATGCGGCCCGAATAGAGCTTCATCAGATCGGCATCATTGCTCAAGACGGGTTTTCCTTCTTGCTGCGATGGGCTATCACGCCCCCCTCTTGTCAGAACAGGACATAGCCCATGCGTTTCGATCCGCAAAGCCTTCGCTATGATGAAAACGGCCTGATCCCGGTAATCGCGCAGGATCATGAAAGCGGGCAGGTGCTGATGATGGCCTGGATGACAGCCGCAGCCGTGCAGCGCACGCTGGAAACCAGGCGCGTAACCTACTGGTCGCGTTCGCGCCAAAGCTTCTGGGTCAAGGGCGAAAGCTCTGGCCATGTGCAGGAACTGGTCGATTTCCGCCTTGATTGCGACCGCGACTGCCTGCTGGTGGTGGTGCGCCAGACCGGACCTGCCTGCCACACCAACCGGCAAAGCTGCTTCTATACTGCGGTGCGTGAAGGGGCAGAAGTCGAGTTGATGAAACCCGTTACAGATTAAGTATCGCACAGATATCCTGCGCGCTGGCCCCTTGCGCGCGGTAGTGCGCGATTGCGCGCGCATCATCGCGCTTGGCCAGGCGCCTGCCATGCTCATCACGAACAAGATCATGATGCCAATAGCTTGGACGCGAAAGTTCAAGCAATGCCTGAAGCAGCACATGAATGCCGGTCGCGTCGAACAGATCAACCCCGCGCGTGACCTCAGTAACGCCTTGCGCGGCATCATCCACCACCACCGACAGATGATAGCTGGCGCCCATTCCGCGCCGCGCCAGCACCACATCGCCCACTTCGTTCAGCATCTGGTCGGGGTCCAACGCGTGCTGGCCTGCGTGAAGCGGCCCGGTTTCGGTAAATGACAGCGGCCCGATCAGCGCCAGCGCGTGGCGCATATCCAGCCGCAGCGCATCATCGGGGCGCGCCGCGTCCATGCTGCGCCCCCGGCAGGTGCCCGGATAGACCAGCCCGTCCGGCCCAAGAACCGGCTTTGCCCCTTCCTGCGGCGCGCTTAGGGCTGCGCGGATATCGCCGCGACGGCAGCGGCAAGGGTAAAGCACCCCCAGCCCCGCCAGCTTGTGCAACGCTTCGCGATACTGCGCCATGCGCGCCGATTGGCGCATCACCGGCTCAGGCCAGCGCAGCCCTAGCCAGTGCAGATCGTCAAAAATCTGCGCTTCCCATTCGGGTTTGCAACGGCTTTGGTCGATATCCTCGATACGCAGCAGAAACCGGCCCTGCGCCCCTGCCCTGCGACTGGCCAGAATCGCGGCATAGGCGTGCCCCAGATGCAGCGGCCCGGTTGGCGAGGGCGCGAAACGGGTCACGCGAGACCCGGTGTCAGGCGGCATCTTGCGCCTGTTGGCCCAGCCAGTCGCCAAAGACGGCCTTGGCGCGGTCAGTATAGGCCTGATAGCGTTCGCGCCGCCCGCGCCGCCCTCCGCGCGCATCAATCGGCGGGAACAGCCCGAAATTGACATTCATCGGCTGGAAGGTCCTGGCCTCGGCGCCGCCGGTGATGTGATGGACCAGCGCGCCCATCGCGGTTTCGCGCGGCGGGGGGGCAAGGGTCTGGCCCTTGATCTGCGCCGCCGCCAGCCGCCCCGCCAACAGCCCCATCGCGGCGGATTCGACATAGCCCTCGACTCCGGTGATCTGTCCGGCAAAGCGGATATGCGGGCGTGAACGCAGCCGAAGCTGGTCATCCAGCAGCGTGGGTGAATTCAGAAAAGTGTTGCGATGGATCCCGCCAAGGCGTGCGAATGACGCATTTTCCAACCCAGGAATCATCTTAAAAACAGAAGTTTGCGCGCCATACTTCATCTTTGTCTGAAAGCCCACGATATTATAGAGCGTGCCCAGCGCATTGTCGCGGCGCAGCTGCACCACGGCATGGGGCTTGATGTCGGGTTGGTTCGGGTTGGTCAGCCCCACGGGTTTCATTGGGCCGTGGCGCAGGGTTTCGCGCCCGCGTTCGGCCATCACCTCGATTGGCAGGCAGCCATCGAAATAACCCGCCGTCTCGCCCTCATGAAACTCTGTCTTGTCGGCGGCCAGCAGCGCGTCGATGAATGCCTCATACTCATCGCGCGTCAACGGGCAGTTCAGATAGGCGGTGCGCTCTTCCTCGGTCTCGCCCTTGTCATAGCGCGACTGGAACCAGGCTTTCGACATGTCGATGCTGTCGAAATAGACAATCGGCGCGATGGCGTCGAAAAAGGCCAGCGCTTGCGCGCCGGTTTCGGCGGCAATCGCCTGCCCCAGCGCGGTCGAGGTCAAGGGGCCGGTCGCGATGATCCAGTGGCCGCTATCGGGCAGCGCGGCGATCTCGCCCCGCTCCAGCCGGATATTGGGTTGCGCCAGCAGGTGTTCGGTGACCGCGCGGGCAAAGCCATCGCGATCCACTGCCAGCGCCCCGCCGGCAGGCAGCGCATGGGCATCGGCCATCTGCATGATCAGCCCGTCTGCCTGGCGCATTTCCCAATGCAGCAGCCCGACCGCGTTGTGTTCATCATCATCCGAACGGAAGGAGTTCGAGCACACCATTTCTGCCAGATACTTGGTGCGGTGGGCGAAAGTGCCAGTATCGGGGCGCATCTCGTGAATGACCACATTGACGCCCTGCCGCGCGGCCTGCCATGCGGCTTCAGCCCCGGCCATGCCACCCCCGACGATATGCAATTCATCCATTCTGCCGCCCTTTTCTGATCTGCGCCCCAGATAGTCATTTCGCCACGCTTTGGCAAACATGCGCTTCGGGTCTGCGCGGCCCAAAGAAAAAACCGCCAGTTGCGGGGGCGGCCCGCAACTGGCGGCAGTCAGGGTCAGGAAAGCGCGTATCAGGCAGATGGCGCAGAGGCGGCTGACCCGCAAGGCAGTCTCAGGCAAGAAGCGGCAGATGCAGGGTCAGCACAACCAGAATTGTCAGCGCAAGCCCGCCCGCAATATCGTGCCAGAGCGGATGATGATCAGGGGATTTTCCGGGCTTTCGCATGGCTGCACCTTCATCTGTTGCTGATTTGTTCTCATATTCTCGACCCGCAGTCAAGAACATTATCAGAACATCAACCAACAGACAGGTATTGGATCGCCTGATCCTGCCGCATCAGCCACAGCGCCACCCGTGCTGCCTGCCCGCGCGGGGACACAAGCGCGGGGTCATCGGACAGCAGCTTGCGCGCATCGGATTGCGCAATGGCCATCAGCCCCACCTGATGTTCCAGATCGGCGATGCGAAAGCGCGGCAGCCCCGATTGCGCAGTGCCGATCAGATCGCCCACGCCGCGAATCTCCATGTCTTCCTCGGCAATGCGGAAGCCGTCATCGGTGTCGCGCAACAGTTTCAGCCGCCGCGCTGCGGTCTCGCCCAATGGCGCTTCATAGAGCAGAAGACAGGTCGCGGCCTGCCCGCCGCGCCCGACCCGCCCGCGAAGCTGGTGCAACTGCGCAAGCCCGAAGCTTTCAGCGCGTTCGATCACCATGATCGAGGCATTGGGCACATTGACACCAACCTCGATCACTGTGGTGGCGACCAGAAGCTTGGTCCCGGCTGCGACAAAGCGGGCCATCGCCGCGTCTTTTTCGGCGGTGGGCAACTGGCCATGCACCAGCCCCACCACCCCCTCGCCCAGCGCCGCGCGCAGATGCTCGAAGCGTGACTGCGCCGCCGTCAGGCTGGTTGCTTCCGATTCCTCGACCAGCGGGCAGACCCAATAGGCCTGCTGCCCCTTGGCGATGGCGTCGCGCAGATGCGCCACCACTTCGTCCATCCGCGCGGTCGAGATCAGCGCGGTCTGCACCGGCTTGCGACCAGGCGGTTTTTCATCAAGCACCGAGACATCCATATCGCCATATTGCGCCAACGCCAGCGAGCGCGGAATAGGCGTTGCGGTCATCACCAGCACATCCGCCCCGGTGCCCTTGGCCGCCAGTGCCGCGCGCTGCGCCACGCCGAAGCGGTGCTGTTCATCGACCACGGCGAGCCGCAGATCGGCAAATTCGACGCCTTTCTGGAATACTGCATGTGTGCCCACCAGAATGTCTATGCGCCCTTCGGCCAGCGCGGCAAGCTTCTGCGCGCGTTCGGCCGCCTTGTCGCGCCCGGTCAGAATGTCCAGCCGCACCCCCGCCAGCGCGGCCAGCGGTTGCAGCCCGTCCAGGTGCTGGCGTGCCAATATCTCTGTGGGCGCCATCATCACCCCCTGCCCGCCTGCCTCTACCGCGACCAGCAGCGCCATGAAGGCCACCAGCGTCTTGCCCGCACCGACATCGCCCTGAAGCAGCCGGTTCATGCGGTTGGGCGCGGCCATGTCCTGCGCGATCTCGTCAATCGCGCGGCGTTGTGCGCCGGTCGGGGCATAATCCAGCGCCGCCAGCACGCGGGCTTGCAACGCGCCCGTTCCCTTGCTGATGCGTCCCTTCTTGCGCCGCGCTTTGGCGCGCGCCAGCGCCAGCGTCAACTGATGGGTGAAAAACTCGTCATAGGCCAGCCGCATCCGTAGTGGCGATTGCGGCGCAACATCTGCGGGGCTTTGCGGCGCATGGGCGCGGATGATGGCGTCATGCCAGTCCGGCCAGCCCTCGCGCGCTTTCAGCGCCGGATCGATCCATTCGGCCAGTTCCGGCGCACGCGCCAGCACTGACGCCGCAGCACGGGTCATCAGTTTCTGGCTGACCCCGGCACAAAGGGGATAATGAGGTTCCAGCCGGGGCAGATCCCCCGCCTGTTCGGGGCGCAGCACATGGTCGGGATGGACAATCTGCGCTACCCCGTCAAACAGCTCTGCCCGGCCAGAGACGATCCGCCTTTGGCCCGCTGGCAACAGCTTTTGCAGGTAGTCGCCACGGGCATGAAAAAACACCAGTTGAAACTCGGTCCTGGCATCGCGCATCAGCACGCGGTAAGGGCGTGCGGTGTTGCGCGGCGGCGGGGGATGATGGGACAGCACGGTAGCTTCAACCGTCACCACTGATGGAAATTCCGCCCCCTGCACGCTGTCGCGCAGGCTGCGATCCACCACCGCATGGGGCAGGTGAAACAGCATGTCGCGCGGCGCGGTGATATCAAGGCCCGCCAGCAATTTGGCGGTTTTCGGCCCGACCCCTTGCAGCGTTTCCAGCCCTGCAAACAGCGGAAACAGGATTTCGGGGCGCGCGGCCATGTCACCCGGCCCCGATCAGCGCCAGCCAGCCATCTTCATCGATGACCTTGACGCCCAGTTCCGCCGCCTTGCGCGCCTTGCTGCCCGCGCCGGGTCCGGCGACCAGAAGGTCGGTCTTGCCAGAGACCGAACCTGCAACCTTGGCCCCCAATGCTTCGGCGCGCGCCTTGGCTTCGGCGCGGGTCATCTTTTCCAGCGTGCCGGTGAAGACCACGATCTTGCCGGCAACAGCGCTGTCGCTGGCGGGTTTTTCGGCAGGCAGGATGGTCAGCATATCGGCCAGCGCGTCGATCTCTGCGCTTTCGGCACTGAAGGCGGCCAGAACCGAGGCGGCCATCACCGCGCCCACCCCGTCGATCGACAGCAATTCCGCATAGGCGGGGCTGTCGGGGTCTTGGGCATCGCGCATCGCCGCGCGGAAGCCCTGCCAATCGCCATAATGGCCGGCCAGCATCGCGGCTGATACCTCGCCGACATGGCGGATGCCCAGCGCGAAGATGAAACGCGCCAGCGGAATGCGGCGGCGTTCCTCTATCGCTACGAACAGGTTTTGCGCCGATTTTTCGCCCCAGCCTTCACGGTTCTTCAACTGGCGCGGCTGGCCGGGGCCGAAACGGTCGCGCAGCGTGAAAATGTCCTGCGGCGTCTTGATCCAGCCATCGCGCCAGAAGCTTTCGACCTGCTTTGCGCCCAGCCCTTCAATGTCAAAGGCGGCGCGACTGACAAAATGCTTCAGCCGTTCCACCGCCTGGGCCGGGCAGATCAGCCCGCCGGTGCAGCGGCGCACCGAATCGCCGGGGTCGCGGATCGCAGGGCTGCCGCATTCGGGGCAGGTTTCGGGGAAGGCATAGGGCTGCGCATCTTCGGGCCTGCGGGCGGGATCGACATCGCGGATTTTCGGGATCACATCGCCCGCGCGATAGATTTCGACCCAGTCCCCCACACGGATATCACGACCTTCGCGAATGGGCTGGCCGCGCGAATCGCGCCCCGCGATATAGTCTTCATTATGCAGCGTAGCATTGGTGACGACGACGCCGCCCACCGTGACCGGGGCCAGCCGTGCCACCGGCGACAGCGCGCCCGTGCGGCCCACCTGTATCTCGATGGCTTGCAGCTGCGTCCAGGCGCGTTCGGCCGGGAATTTATGCGCAATCGCCCAGCGCGGCGTGGTCGAGCGCTGGCCAAGCCGGTCCTGAAGCGCCAGATCATCAAGCTTGTAGACCACGCCATCGATATCATAGCCAAGGCTGGCGCGGCGCGCCTCGATCATGGCGTAATGCGCCAGCATCTGATCAGTGCTGTGGCACAGCTTGGTGTCGGGGTTGATGGGAAAGCCGAAATCGCGCAGCCGCGCCAAAGCCTGCATCTGGGTGGGGGCAAGCGGTTGCGACAGGCTGCCCCAGGAATAGGCGAAGAAGCGCAAGGGGCGCGCGGCGGTGATGGTGGCGTCAAGCTGGCGCAGTGATCCGGCGGCAGCATTGCGCGGATTGGCGAAAGTCTTGCCCCCGATCGCGGCCTGCGCGGCATTCAGCGCCGCGAAATCCTCATGCGACATGAACACTTCGCCGCGCACTTCCAGAAGTTCCGGTGCATCTGCAATACTTTGCGGGATATCCTTGATGGCGCGCGCATTGGCAGTGACATCCTCGCCGGTTTCGCCATCGCCGCGCGTGGCGGCATGGATCAGATACCCGTCCTCATAGCGCAGCGACAGCGACAACCCGTCGATTTTGGGTTCGGCGGTGAAGGCAAGCGCGGCCTCGCCCCCCAGCCCCAGAAAGCGGCGGATGCCGGTCACAAACTCCGCGACATCCTCTGGGTCGAAGGCATTGGCCAGCGACATCATCCGCCGTGAATGGCGGATCTTGCCAAAGCCGCTGGCAGGTGCGGCCCCGATCTGACGCGAAGGGCTGTCAGGGCGCATCAGATGGGGAAAGCGCGCCTCTATCGCGGCATTGCGCTGGCGCAAGCTGTCATAATCCGCATCAGAGATCTCTGGCGCATCGTCCTGATAATAGGCGCGATTCGCCTGATCCAGCAGCGCGGCCAGACGGGCAAGCTCTGCGCGCGCCTGCGCCTCATCCAGCCCATCCACGGGCATGTGCTGATGATCCGGCTGGCTGGCGCTGCTGTCTGACACGGTCCGGCCCCTGTCTGGTCAAGTATCTGGATGCTTCAGAACAGGTGATAGGGGCAGCGGCAGAGCGCGTCCAGTCCGAACCGGGGGGATCGCTGCGCGCGGGGGCTACATATAGCCGCGCACCAGCGCTTCGGAAACCAGCCGCCAACCGTCAGCGATGACAAAGAAGGACAGCTTGAAGGGAAGCGACACAATGGCCGGGGGCACCATCATCATCCCCATCGACATCAGCACCGCCGCCACCACCAGATCGATGATCAAAAAGGGCAGGAACACCAGAAAGCCGATCTGGAAGGCGCGCGCGACTTCGCTGAGCATGAAGGACGGGATCAGCACCGAAAGCGGCGCATCGGCTGAAAGCGGGGCCACCGGGTCGGGGCGCAGGCTGGCAAGGCTTTCGAAGGTCGCCGCATCCACCCGCGCGGCCATGAACTGGCGAAACGGGTCGGCGGCCAGAACCATCGCCTCGTCCAGCCCGATCTCGCCATCACTAAGCGGCATGATACCGCTTTCCCATGCCGTCAGAAACACGGGTTCCATCACGAAATAGGTCAGAAACAGCGCCAGCGAGATAATCAGCATGTTCGGGGGCGACTGCATCAGCCCCAGCGCCTGGCGCAATATCGCCAGAACCGTCACGATGAAGGGAAAACATGTCACCATCACCAGAATGCCGGGCACCAGGCTAAGCAGGGTCAGCAGCACGATAAGCTGGACAGAGCGTACTGCCAGCGAGCCGTCATCATCGAAGCGGAAACTGACTTCTTGCGCCAACGCCACACCGGGAAGCAGCAATGCGGCTATCAGCGTCAGGCAGGCCACCGGCAGCATGCGCCGCGCCGCGATCATGTCAGAGCCTGTCCGGCAGATCGACGATTTCGGTCAGGCGTACGCCCAGATACCCGGCCTCGGCATCTTCCAGCTCTTCCAGAATGCCGCGCGCGATCAGCTTTTCGCCGATGTAAAGCTCGACCGGATCATCGACCCGTCGGTCCAGCGCCAGAACCGAATCCTGCCCGAGCCGCAGCAGATCATGCACCAGCGGTCGCGCGCGCCCGACCGAGACCGATATTTCGACCGGAACCTGTTTGAGGATAGCAGTGTTCAGGTCGGGCTTGTTCGGGTCAGGCTGTTGCATTACGGGCCTCTGATTTTGTGGGGCTGGGGGATTGACGCTCGAATGCGGCGCGGATCTGGTCGGTCAAGCTGTCGAAATCGATGTCACGCTGTTGCGCGCCAAGGCGCAGGCTGACCTGCGCATCGCTGAAGGCAGGTTCTTCGATGACGCGGATGTCGACCCCCTTCACCGTGTCGATGATGGAACGAAGCGCGGGGCTGGAAGCGGGCGCGCAATGCAGCTCTATTGGCAGGGATGCCCCTTGCTGTGCGATGCGGTGCAATTCACCGCGCAACAGCGCAGGCAAGCCAAGCTGCGCGGCTTGCGGCAGCAATTGTTCCAGCAACTGGTCGGTCAGGGCCAGAAACGCCGTTTCCAGCGCGGCATGGGCCTCGGCATAGGTAAAGCTGATCGCCTGCACGGCTTCCAGCGCGGTGGCACGGCGCTGATCATCTTCATCGCGCGTCGCGCTCAGGGCGTCCTGCCATCCGGCATTATAGCCGTCGTCATAGGCTGCCTCGCGCGCGGCGGCGACGCGCTTTGCACAGGCCTGATCGACCTGCAAATCCGGCGCTGTGTCAAACACTTCAAGTTTCAGCATCATGGCCTCGGCTGGCGGTCATTTTGGGGGCGCGGCGCATCCTCGATCCAGTGGCGCAGCAATTCGACCGATTCCTGCTGGCGTTCGGCCAGCAGATTGCGCAACCGCTCGACCGGGTCGGGGGCGTCAGCTGGTGGGGCGTAGCTTTCGACAGACTGCCCGCGCAGCGCTGGGGGTTGTACCCGCGCAAGCGCGGCCTGCCCTTCCATCGGGCCGAAGCCGGCCTCATCAGGCAGATAGCGCGTGGGGCCAGACCCATTGGCCTGCAACGCCGCGCGCAGCATCGGGCGCAGAACAAACACCGACAGCACGATCAGAAAGACCAGCGCAAACAGCCATTTCAGCACGGTCATCAGATCCAGCCCTGCCCCGGAAAACAGCCCCTCTGGCGGGGCGGTTCCCAGCACCGCGACCGGCTCGAATGGCAGGGAACGCAGGGTGATGACATCGCCGCGCGCCGCGTCATACCCGACTGCCGAGGCAACAAGCTCGCGCAGCGCCTCCATCTCTTCAGGGCTGCGCGGACGCCATTGCGGTGCCCCTTCCGCCCCGGTCTCCTGCACCCCGTCGATCAGCACCGCGACACTGATTCGCCGGATGGCACCGGGCAGTCGCTCTATCTCGCGGCGGGTTTCGGACATATCGTAGTTCATGCGCTGGCGGGTCTGGCTGTCGCGGCTTTGCGCGTTGCCGTCAGCGCCCGCCGCCTCGCCATCGGGCAGGTTGCTGGCCACGGTCACGCCCGCGCTGCGCGTGTCCTGCGTGCTGCTTTCATTTTCTTCGCTTTCGGTGCTGATCGCCACGCGCGAATCGGGGTCCACGCGGCGTTCGTGAATGACCTCGCGGTCGGTCACGGTTTCGATGCTCAGCTCTACCACCGCGCGCCCATGCCCGACATGCGCTTCCAGCAGCCGTTCGACACTGCGGCGCAGTTCCGCGCTGCGATCAGCGGCTGCGGCATGGGGCGTGGCCTCTGATTCCGGACCATAGACCAAACCGCCCGCACCATCGATTACCGAGACATCTTCGGGTGCCATCCCCGCAATGGCCGAGGCCACCAGAAAGCGAATCGCGCGCGCCTGAGGCGGGGTCAGCATGCCCGAGACCGGCGTCACCGTGACCGAGGCCGAAGGCGCGACATCGCGGCGAAACGCGGAACTGACCCCTTGCGAAATATGCACCCGCGCCGTGCGGATATGTGGGCTGGCTGCGATGGTGCGCGCCAGTTCGCCCTCCTTCGCGCGCCAATAGGCGGCATCAAACATCTGCGAGGTGGTGCCGAAACCCGACAGCGAATCAAGCAGCTCATAGCCGGAATGCGTGTTGGCGGGCAGCCCGGCCGCGGCCAGCATCAGCCGGGTTTCATCACGCTGCGGGCCGGGCACGAAAATCGAATCGCCCCGCACGCTGTAGCGCACGCCGCGCGATTCCAGCGCCTGAATCACCTCACCCGCAGTGGCATCTTCCAGCCCCGAATATAGCAGCGCCATGCCCGGTGTGGCCGCCATGCGCGCAATGCCCAGAACCGCCAGTATCGTGACCAGCGCGGCCCCGCCGACAATCATGCGCTTGCGATTGTCCAGCGCCGACCAGAGCGCCTGAATATTCTGCACTGCAATGCCTCCTGCATCGGCGGACGCCCGGTCCGAATATGTGCAGTGTGGCGCGACTGTTTTAACAATGAGTTAGTGAGCTTGTGCGATATCGAAGAAAAGGAACGCCAAGGAAAGTCAGATGGCTGACAGCACGACCACTGCACCGGATCTTCCCCCGGACGCATCTGCGAAACCGCGATTGCGCGCAGTTATGCTGGCGCTGGTTGCGGCGCTGGTGCTGGGCGGGGGGGGATTCCTTGCTGTTTATCAGGGCTGGCTGCTGGGTCCGGGCGATTCGGCGCCGACGCCCGCGCCAATGACGCTGGATTTCGATTTCATCGCCATCGACAGCATGACCATTTCGCTTGTCCCCGGCAGCGGGGTCAGCAATCTGCAATTTGCGGCCCAGATCGAAGTGCCCGCCCACGCTTATGCAGAGGTGATGCGGATGCATCCGCGCTTTGTGGATGTGATCAACACCTATCTGCGCGCGGTCAACCCGCAGGATCTGGCAGAGGCAGAGGCATTGTTCCGCCTGCGCGCGCAGATTCTGCGACGGCTGCAAACCATCGCCGGGCAGGGGAATATCCGCGATTTCCTGATCACCGAATTCGTACTTCGCTAGGAAGGGTGCCATGACCATCTTGATCGATATTGCAGTCGCGCTTGGCGCGTTCCTTGCCGCGGCCTATTGCATGCTGCTGTCGCGGCGATTGCGCGCGCTGACGCGACTGGATGGCGATGTGGGCGCGGCCATCGCTGTGTTGTCGCAGCAGGTGGATGCGCTGACAAAAGCGCTGGAAACCGCATCGCATGCCGGAAGCGCGGCGCAGACCGGCCTTGACAGCTCCATCGCGCGGGCCGAGACCGCGACGCGCTCGCTGGAACTGATGCTGGGGGCAGCAACTGCGCGCGCATCGGCCGCCGGCCCCGACCCGACTGCCGCCACGCATGGAAACAGCGCGCCTGCACCCCACGCGCGCCCATCAGCGCAACCGGGTGCGCGCCCGCGCGTCATCCGCCACCGGGAAATGTCGGGCCAGCACTCATGACAGGCAGACAGTCAGATCGGCGGCTGCCCCGGCAAGCGGCGTCTTCCACGCTGATCGTTCTGGCGGGGCTTCTGTGTCTGGCCGGGGCCACACGGCTTGGCATGGGCGTGGCAGCGGCGCTGGCGGCGGGGGATAACAACATCCATGCAGATGCCACGGCACCCGAAGCGCCCGCCGCCGACCCGGCCGATCTGTTCATGACACTGCGCGCGCGCGAGGTCCGGCTGGAACAGGCCGAATCCCGGCTGGCGCAGCGCGAGGAAGAGCTTGAACAGGCAAGGGCAGAGATCGCGGCACAGATGCGGGCGCTGGCCGAGGCCGAACAGCGCCTGCTGGATACGCTCAGCCTGACCGAATCCGCAGCCGAAGATGACATCGCGCGGCTGATCGCGGTCTATGAACATATGAAACCGCGTCAGGCCGCACAGATGTTTTCGCAGATGGATGTAACCTTTGCGGCAGGCTTCTTTGCGCGGCTCCGGCCGGATTTCGCAGGTGCCGTGATGGAAGAATTCGACCCTGGTACCGCCTATGCCATCAGTGCCGTGCTGGCAGGGCGCAATGCTGCGGCACCAACAAGATAAACCCGGATATGCCCGCGAGTTATGGAGTTTCTTAACACTCCTTGGGCAAACTGACGTTTTCGCTACCCGGCAGGCAGGGGGCCGCTGTGATACCAGTCGTGGGAATTGTCATTGTCATTGTCATGGTCGCCGGGGGCTATCTGGCGGCGGGCGGCACGACCGAGATCATCCTCAAGGCTTTGCCATTCGAGATGGTGATGATCGGTGGCGCAGCCACGGGTGCCTTCGTCCTTGGCAATAATGTCTCTACCATCAAGGCAACCGCCCGCGATATCGGGCGCGTCTTCAAAGGGCCGCAATGGAAACCCGACGACTACCACGATCTGCTGTGCCTGTTGTTCGAACTGATCTGGCTGTCGCGGCAGAACCCGGTCGCGGTGGAAGAACAGATCGAAGATCCCGCGCAATCCCCGATCTTTGCCAAATACCCCCGGATCCGGGCCGATACCGATGCGGTGGAACTGATCTGTGACACGCTGCGCGCGGCCTCGATGAATTATGACGACCCCCATCAGGTTGAAGAAGTGCTCGACAAGCGGCTGGAGGCGCGCAAGCATCACGCGCTGCACAGCAGCCACGCGGTGCAGATCACCGCCGACGCCCTGCCTGCGCTGGGCATCGTTGCGGCGGTTCTGGGCATCATCAAGACGATGGGGGCCATTGATGAACCGCCGGAAATTCTGGGGAAAATGATTGGCGGGGCATTGACCGGCACCTTTCTGGGGGTGTTTCTGGCCTATTGCTTTGTCGGCCCGGTGGCCAACCGGATGCGCGCCATCGTCGATGAAGATGACCATTTCTTTCAGCTGATCCGCGAGGTTCTGGTGGCCAATCTCTATGCCCATCCGGCCAATATCTGCGTCGAGGTGGGGCGCCAGAATACCCCCCACCATCAGCGCCCGGAATTTTCGGACCTGGAATCGGCCATGCGTGAACTCAAGAAGACTGCAGCGGCCTGAGCCATGCGCAACTCTGTCAAACTCATACTGGCGATATGGCTTGTGCTGGGGGGGGGCGCATCGCATGCCCAGCCCGTGGCCGTAAGGGGCGGCGAACATGCCGATTTCACCCGGCTGGTCGTTGCGCTGCCGCAAGGGCAAAGCTGGGAGCTTCGCCAGCAAGGACGCAGCGCAACACTGCAGATCGACGATCCACAACCCGAATTCGACTTGTCGCAGGCGTTTGACCTGATACCGCGCACCCGGCTGACAGATTTGCGCCAGAGCAATCACGGGCTGGAACTGGTACTGGGCTGTGATTGTATTGTGACCGCCACACAGGATCTGGTGCCTTTCGTGGTCATCGATATCGCCTCGGCTGCCCCGCAGGTCACGGCCAGCCCATCGCCATCATTGCGCCCACCGCCGCGGCCGGTCGAAGCCGTATCAACCGCGCCGGATGACACGCCGCAGCTTACGGCACAGGCAGCCGGGCGCAAGCTGGCCCAAGTGATGACGGGCCGCGCCCCCCCGACCGAGGCCGACATCGTGCTCGGCCTGCACCGGCTTGCGCCGCCCCCTGCCCTGCCGGCATCCCCGCCCGCAAACGAAGGTGCCGATCCCGGCGCGTTGGCCGAAATCGCGCGTGCGATCGCGCGAGCGGTCGATCAGGGGCTGCTGGATGCAGATGCCGCGATATCCGTGCCGATATCGCTACCCGGAACGGCGCAGTGGCATGGCAGCCATATCGCGCTAAGCGACGCAATCGCCATTGCGCGGGGCGATCCTGCCCACACCCCCTCACGACCGACAGAGATGGCCTGCCCTGATGTCCGCCTGCTCGACCCCGCCAGATGGGAAGAAGTTCTGGCGGATGGCAGCCTGCCGCAGGGCATCCCGCTTCTTCCCGCAACGCTCTATTCAGAACTTGATGCCCTGAACCCCGAAACCGCAATGCGCACTGCATTGCATTGGCTGGCATTGGGCTTCGGGGCAGAGGCGCGTCTGATCCTGTCGCTGGCGCCGGAAACAAGCCCCGAAGCGGCCTTCCTGACAGCCATCAGCTACCTGATTGATCTGGAGCCTGCACCCAAGGCCGCAGCGGGTGTGCTGTTCGACGCCTGCCCGGGCAGGTCCGATCTCTGGGCGGTTCTGGCGACAGATCCGCAGGCCGAGCCCGCGCGCACAGAGTTCAGGGCGCTGCCGTCAGCCATCGCCGCGCTGCCCAAGCCCTTGCGGCTGCATCTGGGACCACATGTGATCAGGCGTTTGCTGGCGCTGGGCCAGATCGCGCAGGCCCATGCCATCCGCGACATGCTGGAACGCATCGCGGTTGACAGCTCACCTGCCCTGCGCGTGGCGCTGGCCGCGCTGGACCTGCCCCGCGCAGATGACGCCGAACGCCGTGCGCTGGAACATGGGCTGCTGGAAAACGCCTCGGTCGAATCGGTGCTGTTCGTGCTGCAACAGCGCGCGGAAATGGGCGCAGCGCTGGATCAGAGCGTGATCGCAGATGCAGAAATGCATCTGCTGGCCCATCGTGGAACGGCAACCGGGCGGGAACTGGCTCGTCTGCTCGTGCTCGGGCTGGCCCGCAGCAACGCCTTTTCCGAGGCATTCGCGCTGCTTTACAGCCGCGATGCCGGTTTGCCAGAGGCCGGTCGCGCAGAGCTGTTCGCCGCGCTGATGCGCAAGCTGGTCGAACAGGCAGATGACGCGACCTTCACTGTGATCAGCTTTGCGCAAACCCCCTGGGCGCATGCGTTACCCGATGATCTGCGCGCCGCGATTGCCGAACGTCTGGACGGGCTGGGCTTTCATGACCAGGCCGTGCTGATGACCCGCACGACGCGCCCGGAAAACCAGGCGACCACGCCAGAACTTGACAGTGGGGCATCGCTGGATGTCCGGCCGCAGGATGCGCGCGCCAGCGCGACTATGGATGCAGGGCGCGCGCCGGATCTGGCACCGGCACAGCCTGATATGCCCCCGCCGTCTGACAGTATTCAGGCCGACCCCGGCATTGACCCCGCAGTGACGCCCATTGCCGCGCTTCTGGAAAGTCAGGGATTGCTGGAAACCGGCTATGCATCGGTGGATGCCAGCGCCGAATTGCGTGCCAGACTGCAATATCTGCTGCAAGACCCCCTGCCCTGAGCCTGCGCCGCCCCCACAGTCCAGCCCATGCCCTGGAGAATCAGGCCAGCGGCACCACGCAATCGCAGATGCGCAATTGCACCCTGTCGCCCACATTCAGCGTCGCCCCTGCCCCCGATATCACCAAAATGCAGTGGTCGCCCTGTTGCACCCAGTAAAGCTGATCATGACCGCGGAATTCGCGCCCGACCACGGATGCCGTGCCATCGGGGTCGCGTTCCAGCATGATCTGTTCAGGCCGCACTGAAAGCGACACCGCCCCATTGGCCGCGCGCGACAGCGGCAGATTGCCGAAAGAGGTCTGCACCTCCATCCCGTTGGCAGTGCCGCGCAGAATGTTCGAACGCCCGAGGAAAGAGGCCACGAAGGCAGAAACCGGGTTGCGGTAGATCTCGTCCGGGGTGCCGATCTGGACCACCCGCCCCCGATCCATTACCGCGATGCGGTCGGCGACGGCCATCGCCTCTTCCTGATCATGGGTGACGAGTATCGCCGCCGATCCGGCCTCTTTCAGAAGCTTGCGCACATCTTGCCGGGTTTCGACCCGCATCGCGGCATCGAGATTGGAAAACGGCTCATCCATCAGCACCAGCGGCGGGGCCACAGCCAAAGTGCGTGCCAGCGCCACACGCTGTTGCTGCCCGCCCGACAATTCATGCGGCTTGCGCTTGTCCAGCCCTTTCAACCCCACAAGGTCCAGCATCTGGCGCGCGCGTGCCTCGGACTCGGCACGGGGTTGCCTGCGCAGGCCGAATTTCACATTGTCGAGCACGCTGAGATGCGGAAACAGCGCGTAATCCTGAAACACGAAGCCGATGCCGCGCGCCTCGGGGGGAAGTTCGGTGATGTCGCGTTCGCGCAGCAGGACACACCCTTCATCGGGGGTTTCGAACCCGCCGATCATGCGAAGTGTCGTGGTCTTGCCGCACCCCGAAGGGCCAAGCAGCGCCAGCATCTCGCCCTCGCCCAGATCGAAGCTGACCCGCTCCACTGCCGGCGACTCGCCATGCGGGAAATGCTTGCGCAGGCGCTTCACATCCAGCAGCGTCCTGACCGGCCTGGGCCGAAACCCCAGCGGCGTTGCCTCTGCGGGCATCTTGAAGCTCAGGATTTTCGGGGTCTGGGTCATGTCATATACCATATTGGGGCAGTCGGCCGTCTTGTCATGGCGCAAAACAACGCCCGCGAAAAGAGCGGAAGAACCACGGGTGTCGCGCAGCAACCAGCCGAAACAGCGCTTGGATTGTCACCAGCAGCAGACAGGTCTGACAGCGAAACCATGCGATGTTGTGCGCCAGGTTCCTTGTGGCAAGCGCAGGAACCGCCCGAACAGGGCGTCGGACCGGCCAGTGTTGATGTCGCTACGAAATCGGCCACAGAACGGACAGAGTTGCGAAGAAAGCCCATAATTCACCAACGAGCAGCTTCAGAACCATGCAGGAAAAGGGATATCTGCACTGCGCGACGGCGCGTCCCTTTCGCAGATGGCCGCTCAATTCCTACTGATATTGTCAGCTATTTTATTCGCAATGCCGCGTCAACTGCTTTGCGACCCGCAGGGCACCCCCCATGACGGCTTATTGCCGCATCTTGTGACAGCCGCATCCCACATGTTCGCCTTACGTTCCGCAATTTCGCTTGGCGCGGCCCTGCACAAGCGCTATCTTGCGGGCCAAAGGGGCATGGGGTGCAGTATGGCCGAGCAGAAGTTCATCGAAGTGCGCGGCGCGCGCGAACATAATCTGCAAAATATTGATGTGGATATTCCCCGCGACAAGCTGGTGGTCATCACCGGGCTGTCGGGGTCGGGCAAGTCCAGCCTTGCCTTTGATACCATCTATGCCGAGGGCCAGCGCCGCTATGTCGAATCGCTTTCGGCCTATGCGCGCCAGTTTCTGGACATGATGCAAAAGCCCGATATGGACCATATTTCGGGCCTCTCGCCCGCGATTTCCATCGAACAGAAGACCACCAGCAAGAACCCGCGTTCGACCGTGGGCACGGTGACGGAAATTTACGACTATCTGCGCCTGCTATTCGCGCGCGCAGGCACGCCCTACAGCCCCGCCACCGGCCAGCCGATTGAAGCACAGCAGGTGCAGGACATGGTCGACCGCATCATAGCGCTGCCCGAAGGCACCCGCGCCTATCTGCTGGCCCCGATCGTGCGCGACCGCAAGGGCGAGTATCGCAAGGAAATGCTGGAATTGCGCAAGCAGGGCTTCCAGCGCGTCAAGGTGGATGGGCAGTTCTACGATCTGGACGAGCCGCCCAGCCTGGACAAGAAATTCCGCCATGACATCGACGTGGTGGTGGACCGGCTGGTGGTGCGCGACGGGCTGGAAACCCGGCTGGCCGACAGTTTGCGCACCGCGCTTGATCTGGCCGATGGCATCGCCGTACTGGAGGAAGCCGCCGAGGATGGCGCGCGAACCACATTTTCCGAGAAATTCGCCTGCCCGGTCAGCGGCTTTACGATTGCCGAAATCGAACCGAGGCTGTTTTCCTTCAACGCGCCTTCGGGTGCCTGCCCGGCCTGTGACGGGTTGGGGGTGGAACTGTTCTTCGATGAACGCCTTGTCGTGCCCGATCATGCGCTGCGGCTGGCCGATGGTGCAATTGCGCCCTGGCGCAAGGGCAAATCCCCATATTTCCTGCAGACCATCGAATCGCTGGCCGCGCATTACGAATTCGACGCCCGCGCCCCGTGGAAGGATTTGCCCGCCCATGTGCAACAGGTGCTGCTTTATGGCTCGAACGGGGAAGAACTGCCGTTTCGCTATGATGAAGGCGGGCGCGTCTATAATGTGACGCGGGCGTTTGAAGGGGTGGTGCCCAATATGGAACGGCGCTACCGCGAAACCGACAGCGCCTGGATTCGCGAGGAATTCGAGCAATACCAGAACCACCGCGATTGCGGGGTCTGCGGCGGCTATCGGCTGAAGCCCGAAGCGCTGGCGGTGAAGATCGGCCCTGCCAGGGGCGGGCAGGACAAGCGGCTGCATATCGGGCAGGTCACGGAAATGTCGATCCGCGAGGCGCTGGACTGGGTCGAAACCGTGCCCGAGGCGCTGTCGAAGCAGAAGAACGAAATCGCCCGTGCGATCCTGAAGGAAATCCGCGAGCGTCTGGGCTTTCTGGTCAATGTGGGGCTGGATTACCTAACGCTGGGGCGCCATGCGGGTACACTTTCGGGGGGCGAAAGCCAACGCATCCGGCTGGCCAGCCAGATCGGCAGCGGGCTGACGGGTGTGCTTTACGTGCTGGATGAACCCAGTATCGGGCTGCATCAGCGCGACAATGACCGGCTGCTGACCACGCTGCGCAATCTGCGCGATCAGGGCAACACGGTAATCGTGGTCGAACATGATGAAGAGGCCATTCGCACCGCCGATCATGTGCTCGATATCGGCCCCGGCGCAGGCGTGCATGGTGGCCATGTGGTCGCCCAAGGCGTGCCGGCCGATATCATGGCCGACCCTGCCAGCCTGACCGGCCAGTATCTGACCGGCGCGCGCGCGATCCCCGTCGCCAAGACCCGGCGCAAGGGCAATCGCAAGAAGCTGACCGTCGTGAAGGCCAGCGGCAACAACCTGCGCGATGTCAGCGTCGATTTTCCGCTGGGCAAATTCGTCTGTGTGACCGGCGTGTCAGGTGGCGGCAAATCCACGCTGACGATTGAAACCCTGTTCAAGACCGCCTCGATGCGGCTGAATGGCGCGCGCCAGACCCCGGCCCCATGCGAAACCATCAAGGGGTTGGAACATCTGGACAAGGTGATCGATATCGACCAGCGCCCGATCGGGCGCACGCCGCGTTCCAACCCCGCCACCTATACCGGGGCGTTTGGACCTATCCGCGACTGGTTCGCGGGCCTGCCCGAAGCCAAGACGCGCGGCTACAAGCCGGGGCGGTTTTCCTTCAACGTCAAGGGCGGGCGCTGCGAAGCCTGTCAGGGCGACGGGGTGCTGAAGATCGAGATGAATTTCCTGCCCGATGTCTATGTCACCTGCGAGACCTGCAAGGGCAAGCGCTATAATCGCGAAACACTGGAAGTTCTGTTCAAGGGCAAGAGCATAGCAGACGTTCTTGACATGACAGCTGAAGAAGCGCAGGGCTTCTTTCAGGCCGTGCCCGCAATTCGCGACAAGATGGATGCGCTGTGCCGGGTGGGGCTGGGCTATATCAAGGTGGGCCAGCAGGCGACCACGCTTTCAGGCGGCGAGGCGCAGCGGGTGAAGCTGGCCAAGGAGCTTTCCAAACGCTCCACTGGGCGCACGCTTTATATTCTGGATGAACCGACCACGGGGCTGCATTTCGAAGATGTGCGCAAGCTGCTGGAAGTGCTGCATGAACTGGTCGATCAGGGCAATTCGGTGGTGGTGATCGAACATAATCTGGATGTGATCAAGACCGCCGACTGGATCATTGATATCGGCCCCGAAGGCGGCGATGGTGGCGGGCAGATCGTGGCCACCGGCACGCCCGAACAGGTTGCCGAAATCGAGGCCAGCCATACCGGGCGCTATCTGGGACCGATGCTGAAGGCGCGGCGCATCGCGGCGGAATAACCTGCCGCGTCAGGCATTGTGGGCGCTGTCGAAATGCGCGCTCAGTGCAGCTTCGGCGGCCTCGACACTGTCCGCCACCTGCACGAAGCCACGCAGCGACGACTCTGCAAAGCCCTGCGCAATGACATGGTCCAGAAGCGCGATCAGCGGCTGCCAGTAGCCTTGCACATCCAGCAACAGGATGGGCTTGCGGTGCAGCCCCAATTGCCGCCAGGTCAGCACCTCGAAAAACTCGTCCAGTGACCCCGCGCCCCCCGGCAGCACCACGATGGCATCGGAATTGGTGAACATGACCTTCTTGCGCTCATGCATGGTTTCGGTGACGACCAGCGTTGACAGCGCCTCTCGCGCGCGCTCGGCCTGCATCAGGTGGCTGGGAACCACGCCAAAACCCTGCGCGCCGCCCGCCTGCGCGGCCCGTGCCACCCTGCCCATGATGCCGACATCGCCCGCGCCATAGACCAGCCGCCAGCCGCGCCGCGCGATCATCGCACCCATCTCGCGCCCCGCTGCTGCATAGGCCGGATCAGCCCCGTCGCGCGCACCGCAAAAGACACAAACAGAAAAGGACGACAGCTTCATGCACTCAGACCTTTGTTACAGTTTTGTTTTGCCCCCCGATAACGTCCTTGCTATTGTCGCGCAACTAAAAGGGGCGGGTGTTGGCAACTTGCGCCAGATGGCGCAGGATTCGGGAAGCAGATCATGTTGAAATTCATGCCCAAGGAAACACTGGCGCAATGGGCCGTCGGTTCTGTGGCCGTGGTCGGGGCGGCCTCGGTCGCCTATGTCGTGATCTTTCCTTCGGCCCCGCCGGAACCTGAACTGAAGGCTCCAAGCGCGATTTCGATGACCGAACCGCAGCCCGGAGCAGACCCTGCTGCCGATATTGCCCCCGAATTGCGTCTGGCAATGGCCGGCCCCGCCAGCGATGCCGCACCGCGCTTCGATCTGGTCCGCGTGACCGATCTGGGCGATGTGCTGATTGCAGGACAGGCGCCAGCGCGCAGCACTGTCGCGGCGCTGATAGAGGAAAAACAGGTCGCGCGCACGATCAGCAGCGATGCAGGCGAATTCGTGATGATGTTCGAAATCGCCCCCAGCCCGGCCCCGCGCGTTCTGGAACTGGAGGTACAACTGGCCAGCGGTCAGCGCGTGCGGTCACTCGATACGCTGATGCTGGCCCCGCGCAGCCCGGTTCTGGCCGGACAGATCGCCCCGGACGGCCAGACCCAACCTGTGCAGAGCCTGCGCGAAGTGCAGACCGACCCCCTGTTTCCCGGCACCGCCAGCGCCCCCTCGCGGCCACAGCTTGATGCCCACAGCATGGTATCGGCCGAGGGCATTGCCGCCGGGTCCGATCCGAAAGCTGACGAGGATCTGGCGCAGGCCGCAGCTACGCCGCGCCCCGAACTCGACCCCCAGCCAGCGCCAATGGCAGTTCTGATGCGCGCCGATGGCACAGTGCAGGTTCTGGGCGAAGCCCCCGGCCTGCCCCAGACAGGGGGGGCTGGAAACGTCATCATCGACTCGGTTGTCTATGATGACGAAGGCGAGGTTGCGCTGGGCGGACGCGCCGCCGGGGCGGGCCATGAGTTGCAAATCTATCTGGACAACCAACCCATCCTGCGCACCCGCGCAGGCGCGGCCGGTGACTGGCAGGCGCAATTGGCCGGGATCGAGCGTGGCGTCTATCGCTTGCGCATTGACGAGCTGGATGAGGCCCAGCAGGTGGTTTCGCGCGCCGAAATCCCCTTTGAGCGTGTCACCCCAGAAATCGCGCGCGAAAGCGCTGGCCCGCAGGCGCTGATCGTGCAGCCCGGCAACACGCTTTGGGGCATGTCGGTGGATCGTTATGGCGACGGTATGCGCTACATGCGCATCTTTGATGCCAATCGCGACCAGATCCGAAATCCTGATCTTATCTATCCCGGCCAGGTTTTCGTTCTGCCGGAAAGTGATGGCTGACAGTACAGGGTGGCCAAAGCGCCAACCGGCCTTGTCTGGCACCGCCGCACTGCATAAGTGTGGCCTCCCTCTGTTCCGTCTGGCCAAGCCGGAAGCCGTGGAGTAGGAGGGCACGCCAGCTTCTATCCAAGGCCAGCCATGACTGTAGCGCCCAGCCCAAACCTGCCCGACAGCGCAGCGTTGAAAGCCGACAAGACTGAACAGGCGCGCAGTCTGCGCATCATCCGGCGCGTGATGCCCTATCTGTGGCCAGGTGGCGAAGCCTGGATCAAGCGCCGCGTCGTGCTGGCTTTGATCATGCTGGTTGCGGCCAAGCTGGTCGCTGTCACCACGCCATTCTTCTACAAGGCCGCAGTTGACGCGCTGGCAGGTGATGGCACGGGCTGGATGCTGGCGGTCGGGGCCGTTGGCCTGACCGTGGCCTATGGCGTCGCGCGATTGATGGAAATCGGCTTTCAGGAATTGCGCAATGTGCTGTTCACGCGGGTCGGGCAGCGCGCGCTGCGCCGGCTGGCGCTGGAAACCTTTGCCCATATCCACCGCCTCAGCCTGCGCTATCATATCACCCGCAAGACCGGCGGGCTGAGCCGGGTGATCGAGCGCGGCGTCAAGGGCGTGGAATTCCTGCTGCGCTTCCTGCTGTTCTCGATCTTTCCGCTGATCCTGCAACTGATCATGATCGCAGTCATCTTCTTCGTGGTGTTCGATATCTGGTATCTGGCCGCCGTGGTGCTGACCATCGCGCTTTATGTGCAGTTCACCTTCAAGGTGACCGAATGGCGCGTTCGCCAGCGCCGCGAGATGAACCGCCAGGACACCGATGCCAACCAGAAGGCCATCGACAGCCTGCTGAATTTTGAGACCGTCAAGTATTTCAACGCCGAAGGGCTGGAAGCGCGGCGCTATGACAGCGCCATGATGCAGTATGAGCGCGCCGCCGTCGCCACCAATCATTCGCTGGCTTTCCTGAATTTCGGGCAGGCTTTGCTGATCACTTCGGGGCTGGTTGTGGTGATGGTGATGGCCGCGATGGGGGTGCAGAATGGCACCCTGACGGTGGGCGATTTCGTGCTGGTCAATGCCTATATGATCCAGATCACCATGCCGCTGAACTTTCTGGGCACGGTCTATCGCGAGATCCGCCAGGCGCTGGTCGATATGGGCGAGATGTTCGATTTGCTGGACCAGCCTGCAGATGTCACCGACAAACCCGATGCGACGGAATTGCAGGTGTCCGAAGGCACGATCAGCTTTGACCGGGTGGAGTTCGGCTATGACCCGGCCCGCCCGATCCTGAAAGGTATCGATCTGCATGTCGCAGGCGGGCAAAGCGTGGCGATTGTCGGCCCGTCAGGGTCGGGCAAATCCACCATCGGGCGGCTGCTGTTTCGCTTTTATGATGTCACGGAGGGCGCGATCCGCATTGACGGGCAGGATCTGCGCGATGTCACGCAAGACAGCCTGCACCTCGCAATCGGGGTGGTGCCGCAGGACACGGTGCTGTTCAACGACACCATCGCCTATAACATCGCCTATGGCCGTGAAGGCGCTACCCGTGACGAAATCATCGCCGCCGCCAAGGCCGCGCGCATCCATGACTTCATCACCTCGCTGCCCGAAGGCTATGACACGGCCGTGGGCGAACGCGGGCTGAAACTGTCGGGCGGGGAAAAGCAGCGCGTGGGCATTGCCCGCACCCTGCTGAAGAACCCGCCTGTACTGCTGTTGGACGAAGCCACCTCGGCGCTCGATACGCAAACCGAGCAGAGCATTCAGGACAGCTTGCGCCAGATGAGCGAAGGGCGCACGGTTCTGACCATTGCGCACCGGCTTTCCACCATTGTCGATGCGGATCGCATTGTTGTGCTGGATCTGGGACGCATTGTCGAAGCGGGCACGCATGACGAGCTTCTGGCGCAATCCGGGCAATATGCGAAGATGTGGGCGCGCCAGCGTTCCGACTCGGAAGCGGTGCAGTAACACCAATGATACTTGCCTTGGGCGATGCGCGGGCCATGTTCCGACCATCCGTGCAAGCTGTTAACCGGTGCTTGGCATGATATGTGCTAGTGGCGGATTGAATGCTGCCGATTCTTTGCGCTTGCCATCCCGGAAAGGTCTCTACACCGCATGAATACCGCCACATCTGTTTCGCAAAGGCCGCGTGGCGTGACGCTGTATCATTGCGATGTATTTCCCAGGGCGGATTTCATCGCCACATGGGGTGTCAATGACGGTGACAGCATGGGCAGTCTTGCCACCTGCGCCGAAGGCGACATCTACACGCTGTGTTCTGACGGGGTGGCGCGCAGTCTGACGCTGGATCTGGGCGACCCGATAACGCTTGTGCAGGATGATCCGGGCATATCGCCCGCCCTGCCATCGGGTGGTGTGGTTCGCCCCGAAGGGCGCATCCTGTTGATGGCAAATGATGGCGAGATTGTCGAATTGGTCGCGCTAAGCATTGCCGGGCATGGTTTTCTGCTACCGCTCAACCCGATACGCGCGGGTCTGGGCTATGCCTTGATAGAGGTGAAGACCGAAGGCGCGGCGTTGCTTTTGGCGCAGACTGTTCTGGGCTGTTTCGGCACTGGCACCCGTATCACGCTTGCGGACGGACAGCTTGTTCCGATCGAGGATCTGACACCGGGCGTGAAGGTGCTGACGCGCGATCATGGTGCGCAGCCGCTGCGCTGGGTCGGGCAGGTCTCGCTGCGCGGACATGGCCAATCCGCCCCGGTGATCTTCCCCGCCGGGGTGCTGGGAAATCTGGCCCCGCTGACACTGGCGCCGCGCCAACGGATATTCCTTTATCAACGCGGCGACAACAAGCTGGGTCAGCGCGCCGAGGTGCTGATACAGGCGCAGTTCCTTGTCGGCTCCGGTGGGATCGAACAGCGCGAAACCGGCTTTGTCACCTATCACGCGCTGGCCTTCGACACGCATCAGATCATCTATGCCGAAGGGGTTCCGATGGAAAGCCTGCTGGTGTCCCGCGCGACCATGACGCAGCTTCCGGCCGCATTGCAGAGTGATCTGGAACGGCGTTTCCCCGATCTTGACCAACATGCCCACTTCGCCCAGAATCTGCCCCGCTCAATAATGACGGCTGCGACCAGAGCAAGGTTGTTGCAGCGCTGAATTGGGGGCATTGCAGTGCTTGCCCACTGCCGAAGGGTCTGCAAAGGAAAGTGACGCGCCGCGTTTGATCTGCTAAGCGTATCGATTGTTGACCCAAATGCCGGAGCGCGCTGTGAGAGCGATCAACACCATTCTTGCCGCGACTGACTTTACCGCGCGCTCCGATGCTGTGATGGCGCGCGCGGCGGCACTGGCCCGGTCGCTGGGCTGTCGGGTGGTGCTGGCTCATGCTGTTGGACGGCCCAAGGCGCTGGCACCGCGCCTGCGGAAATCGCGCCGCGTCCCCCGGACCGAGGAACAGGCCAGCGACGCGCTGACGCAGCTTGCCGCAGCCTATCCGGGGCTGGATATCAGCCTGCATGGTGTATCGGGGGCGCCGGAAAAGGTCATTGCCGATCTGGCCCGCCAGTATTCGGCGGATCTGCTGATCATGGGCCTGCACAAGCCCCGCGCGGTGCTGGAAGTCCTGCGCAGCACCACGATGGAACGGATCACCCTTGATGTGCCCTGCCCGGTGCTGATTGCCCATGACCGCAATGCCCCCCTGCCCTATCGTCGGGTTCTGGGGGCGATCACCTTTGCCCCCGCCTCGGCTGAAGCACTACGCATGGCCGCGATCATCGCCCCAGGGGCCGAACTGCACGCCATCCACGCGCTGCAACTGCCGCTCAGTGAGAAACTGCCGCAGGCCGAGCCTGAAACCTGCGCCACCATGACCGAGGCGAAGTTGCTGCGCAGCGCCTTCATGCGGCTTGACGGGGTGCCCGACAAACTGCACCTGCCCGAAATCGTGCCTGGTGGTGTGCATGAGGTTTTGCAATTCCGCATTCAGGAATTGCAGCCCGATCTGGTCGTTCTGGGCAGCCATTCGGGGCGTGACGCGACCAGCCTTGGCAATTACGCGCGCGACCTGATGCGCGACCCACCCACCGATCTGCTGATCGCAAAACCTGTCTGACTGCGCTGCGTTGCGCCTTGCGCATGGCAGGGATGTCGAAAAACACTCGCCACGGAAAAAGATTTGCGCTATTAGATTGTTTAACGTTGAACTATCATTTCTGAACGGGAGGGATGCCGGAATGGCCACACGAAAATCCGCTTCAAAACCGAATGTGTCCGCCGAAGAGTTGCTTGGCTATTACCGCGACATGCTGCTGATCCGGCGATTCGAGGAAAAGGCCGGCCAGCTATACGGCATGGGGCTGATCGGCGGGTTCTGTCATCTGTATATCGGGCAAGAAGCTGTCGTCGTCGGGCTGGAAGCGGCCGCGAAGGAAGGCGACAAGCGCGTCACCTCTTACCGCGATCATGGCCATATGCTGGCCTGCGGCATGGACCCCAAGGGTGTGATGGCCGAACTGACCGGGCGCGAGGGCGGCTATTCCAAGGGCAAGGGCGGCTCGATGCACATGTTCTCCAAGGAAAAGCATTTCTATGGCGGGCACGGGATCGTCGGCGCGCAGGTGCCACTGGGCGCCGGGCTGGCCTTCAGCGACAAATACAAGGGCAATGACAATGTCACCTTCACCTATTTCGGCGATGGTGCGGCCAATCAGGGCCAGGTTTATGAAACCTACAACATGGCAATGCTGTGGGATCTGCCCGTCATCTTCGTGATCGAAAACAACAAATACGCAATGGGCACCAGTGTCCAGCGCGCCACGAAATCGCCCAGCCTGTGGGAACGCGGGGCCGCCTATGGCATCAAGGGCGAAGAAGTGGACGGCATGGATGTTCTGGCAGTGAAGGCCGCTGGCGAAAAGGCAGTGGCGCATTGCCGCGCAGGCAAGGGGCCGTATATTCTTGAGGTTATGACCTATCGCTATCGGGGCCATTCGATGTCGGACCCGGCCAAGTATCGCACCCGCGACGAGGTGCAGAAAATGCGCGCCGAACGCGATGCCATCGAACATGTGCGCGATCTGCTGCTTTCGGGCAAGCACGCGTCAGAAGACGACCTGAAGGCCATCGACAAGGACATCAAATCCGTCGTCAACGAGGCCGCGCAATTCTCGCAGGACAGCCCGGAACCCGCGCTCGAAGAGCTGTGGACCGATATCTATGCGGACAGCGTGCCGCAACAGGCTTGAGGGGGACAAGAAGAATGGCAACCGAAATACTGATGCCCGCACTCTCTCCGACAATGGAAGAAGGCACGCTGGCGAAATGGCTGGTCAAGGAAGGCGACACGGTCAGTTCAGGCGACATCATTGCCGAGATCGAGACCGACAAGGCAACGATGGAATTCGAAGCCGTCGATGAAGGTGTGATCGGCAAGATCCTGATCGAAGCCGGCACTGAAGGCGTCAAGGTCAACACTGCCATCGCAGTGCTGCTGGACGAAGGTGAAAGCGCTGACGATATCGCTGACAGCGCGGCGGCGCCGGAAGCCGCTGCCCCAGCGGCTGACGCGGGCGTCAAGGCGGCCCCCGCAGGGGGCTCCGCGACGGCCGCGCCGCCTGCCGCGCCCAAAGTCGACACTTCGCCAGACTGGCCCGACGGCACCGAGATGAAGACCCAGACCGTGCGCGAGGCGCTGCGCGATGCGATGGCAGAGGAAATGCGTGCCGCAGACGAAGTTTTCGTGATGGGCGAGGAGGTCGCCGAATATCAGGGCGCCTACAAGATCACCCAGGGGCTGCTTGATGAATTCGGCGCGCGCCGCGTGATCGACACGCCGATCACCGAACATGGCTTTGCCGGGATCGGGGTCGGTGCGGCCTTTGGCGGGCTGCGGCCCATTGTCGAATTCATGACCTTCAACTTCGCCATGCAGGCGATCGACCACATCATCAACTCTGCGGCCAAGACGCTCTACATGTCGGGCGGGCAGATGGGCTGTCCCATCGTCTTCCGTGGCCCCAATGGCGCGGCAGCGCGGGTGGGCGCGCAGCACAGCCAGTGTTATGCCGCATGGTATAGCCAGATCCCCGGCCTGAAGGTCGTGATGCCCTATTCGGCGGCTGACGCCAAAGGGCTTTTGAAAACTGCGATCCGCGACCCCAACCCGGTGATTTTCCTTGAAAACGAAATCCTCTATGGCCGCAGCTTCGAGGTGCCGGTGCTTGATGATTTCACTGTGCCCTTCGGCAAGGCCAAGATCTGGCGCGAAGGCAGCGATGTGACCATTGTCAGCTTCGGCATCGGCATGACCTATGCGCTGGACGCAGCAGAGAAGCTGGCCGCGGACGGTATCAGCGCCGAGGTGATCGATCTGCGCACCATCCGCCCGATGGATACCGACGCGATCCTGGCCTCGGTGATGAAGACCAACCGTCTGGTCACAGTCGAGGAAGGCTTCCCGCAATCCTCGGTCGGCAATTACATCACTTCGGTGGTTATGCAGCAGGCCTTTGACTATCTCGATGCGCCGGTCATCAACCTGACCGGCAAGGATGTGCCCATGCCCTATGCGGCCAATCTCGAAAAGCTGGCGCTTGTCACGGTCGATGAAGTCATCGAAGCCGTGCGCAAGGTCACCTATCGCTGAAGGGGGGAAAGAACATGCCCACTGAAATTCTGATGCCCGCCCTCTCGCCCACTATGGAAGAAGGCACGCTGGCGAAATGGCTGGTCAAGGAAGGCGACACGGTCAGTTCAGGCGACATCATTGCCGAGATCGAGACCGACAAGGCAACGATGGAATTCGAAGCCGTCGATGAAGGTGTGATCGGCAAGATCCTGATCGAAGCCGGCAGCGAAGGCGTCAAGGTCAACACGCCGATTGCCGTGTTGCTGGAGGACGGCGAATCAGCCGATGACATCGACAGTGCCCCGGTGGCTGCGGCCGCGCCGGAGGCCGCCAAGGCCGACACGGGCGCGAAAGCGGCCCCCAATACTAACAGCGCAGGGGGCTCTGCCGCGCCCGTCCCCCCTGCCCCGGTTGCCGGTGGCAAGCGCGTCCTCGCCTCGCCGCTCGCGCGCCGGATCGCGGCGGAAAAAGGGCTGGATCTGACGCAGATCACCGGCAGCGGCCCGCATGGCCGTATCGTCAAGGCCGATGTCGAAAGCGCCAGGCCGGGTGCGGCCCCTGCACAGGCAGCACCGGCTGCAGCCCCTGCCCCCGCGGCTGCTGCGGCCCCCGCCAAGGCAGCGCTGGCCGCGGGACCGAACGCAGATCAGGTCGCGCGCATGTATGAAGGCCGCGAATATGAAGAAGTCGCGCTTGACGGGATGCGCAAGACGGTCGCGGCGCGGCTGACCGAAGCCAAGCAGACCATCCCGCACTTCTATCTGCGCCGAGAGGTGCAGCTTGATGCGCTGATGAAATTCCGCGCTGATCTTAACAAGCAACTCGAAGCGCGCGGGGTGAAGCTGTCGGTCAATGACTTCATCATCAAGGCCTGTGCAATGGCGCTTCAGGCGGTGCCGGGCTGCAACGCAGTGTGGGCGGGCGACCGGATGCTGAAGCTCAAACCATCGGATGTGGCCGTGGCGGTCGCGGTCGAAGGTGGGTTGTTCACACCGGTGCTGAAGGACGCGCATCTCAAATCCCTCTCGGCCCTCTCGGCAGAGATGAAGGATCTGGCCGGTCGCGCCCGTAGCAAGAAACTTGCCCCGCATGAATATGTCGGCGGGTCGATGGCAATCTCCAATCTGGGCATGTTCGGGATCGAGAATTTCGATGCCGTGATCAACCCGCCGCATGGCTCGATCCTGGCCGTGGGGGCGGGGCTGAAGAAGCCCGTTGTCGGCGCGGATGGCGAATTGAAGGTCGCCACAGTCATGTCGATGACGCTGTCGGTCGATCACCGTGTGATCGATGGCGCGCTGGGGGCGGAATTCCTGAAGGAAGTCGTGACGCTTCTGGAAAACCCGGTCACGATGCTGGCCTGAGAGTTATCGCATCGGGGGCGCATTGTCCCCGATGCGACACTACCGCGGCTGCGCTGGCAGGCGTCGCTGCGGGCTGGCTCAGTTCTCTTGCCCTGCACGCCATCTTTCCCAATCCTCTGGACTGTCCAGATCGCTCAGCGCGCGCCTTCCCTGCAAGGCGTGCAGCCGTGGCGGATGCGCCTTCAGGACCGAGGCCGCGCCCCGATCACCGCTCAGATGCAGAAGTTCCGGCAATAACGCACGCGGCAGGATTACCGGATGGCCTGGCTGCATGTCATTGCTGGCGGCGCGCAGGGGCTGGCGCGGATGCAGGGCTTGCGCGGCGATCAGCGCCCGGAAATCGGCCTGCGTCACATCCGGCATATCCGGCAGCGCGATCATCAGCGCGTCGACCGGATATTGCAGCGCCCAGGCCGCGCCCGCGCGCAGGCTTGCCGCCATGCCTTCCTGCGCCTTCGCCACGCGCAGCCGCGTCAGGGCCAGCCCGTTCAGCGCCGCCGCGCGCGCCATGTCTTCAGGGCGCAATGTCACCGCGACATGCGACGCTACAGCCGCGGCAATCCGGGCGACATGATGCAGGATTGGCACGCCATCATGCAAGGGCATCAACAGCTTGTCCGCCCCCTGCATCCGGCGTGACGACCCTGCTGCAGGCAGCAGGATCGCACAAGGCGCGCTGCGCAGCGCCATCAGCGTTCCGGGATCAGCCCCCGCGGCGCAAAGCGCAGCATCAACAGCAGCGCCACCCCCATCGTCAGAAGCCGCATATAGGCCGCAGACCCCAGCAGATGCTGGCGCAGATCGCTGTCTGCCGCCATGCCCGATGTCGCCAGATCCATGAACCAGCGCCCCGCCGGTTCGACCTGCACCCACAGGAACCAGATCACAAACGCCCCCAGCACCGAGCCCCAGTTATTGCCGGATCCGCCCACAATCACCATCACCCAGACCAGGAAGGTGAAGCGCAACGGCTCATAGCTGCCGGGCGTCAACTGGCCATCCATCGACACCATCATCGCGCCAGCAAGGCCACATACGCCAGACCCCAGCACGAAGATCATCAAATGGCGGCGGGTGACATCCTTGCCCATCGCGCGGGCCGACACCTCGTTGTCGCGAATGGCGCGCATCATCCGGCCCCAGGGTGAATTCAGCGCGCGTTCAGCCAGCCAGATCAGCATCGCCAGCACGATCAGGAACAATGCGCTGTATCCCAGTCCTGAAATCACCGATGCGGTTTGCGACAGACTCCAGCCCAGGGTGTCCGCCAGCGATTGCACCCAGGGCACAGGCTGCAGGTCAACAGGCCGCGGCACCGGGCGGTCGATGCCGGTGACATTGTTCACCCCGCGCGCCAGCCAGCGTTCATGCTTAAGCACTGCGATGACAATCTCTGAAATCCCCAGCGTTGCAATCGCCAGATAATCCGAGCGCAGGCCAAGGCTGATCTTGCCGATCACCCAGGCAATCCCGGCGGCAAAGACGGCACCGACCGGCCAGGCCATGATAACCGGCAGCCCGGCCCCGCCCAGATAGCCCTCTGATGCAGGGTTCACGGCCTGCACCGCCTGTTTGGCCGGGCCGAAGATCTTCGCAGTGACCAGATAGCCCACCAGCAAGACCCCGAAAATCGCCAGGCCGCGCAGCTTGCCGGGTGTCATCTTCTTGTAGACGATCACCGCTGCCAGAATGGTCGCAACCCCCAGCATCAGCCCCAGCAGAACCCCCAAGCCCCCCGCGGCCCAGGCTTCGGGCACAGGCGGCTGCGCAATCAGCACAACCGCCAGCCCGCCCACGGCGGTAAAGCCCATGATGCCCACATTGAACAGCCCGGCATAGCCCCATTGCATGTTCACCCCAAGCGCCATGATGGCCGAGATCAGGCTCATATTCAGGATGGTGACAGCCAGTTGGGGGCTTTGGAACATTGCCACCATTGCCAGCACGGCCCCCATGATGGCGAACAACCCCAGATCGCGCGCGGTCAGGCTCATATCACTTTCCCCTTGAAGATACCGGTCGGGCGGAACAGCAACACGATGACAAGGATCGCGAAGGTCACAGCGAATTTGTAGTCAACCGGCAGAAGCTGCATCATCGATGTCGGCTCCAGCCCTTCGGGCATCAGATAGCTGAAGACACGCCGCCAGGCATAGGTGATGCCCAGTTCGGCAAAGGCCACGACATAGGCGCCGACAATTGCCCCGATGGGCGAACCAAGCCCGCCAAGGATGGCGGCGGCAAACATTGGCAGCAGAAGCTGGAAGTAGTTGAAGGGCCGAAAGCCCTTGTCCAGCCCGTAAAGCGTACCTGCCAGTACCAGCAGGATCGCGGTGATCGTCCAGGTGATGACCACCACCCGTTCGGGGTTGATGCCCGACAAGAGCGCCAGATCCTCATTGTCGGAATAGGCGCGCATCGACTTGCCCGCGCGGGTGCGGTTCAGAAACCAGAACAGCACCACCATGACAATCAGCGCGGTGATGATGGTGATGGCTTGCGCGCTGCGCAGCGCCATCCCCTCTGCCATACCGGTGAAGTCGCGGAATTCGCGCACCGTGAACAGGAAACGCTGGCCATCCTCGAAGCGGGTTTCACCCACGCCCATGAACAGCCGGGTGATCCCGTTGGTGACGAACATCACCCCAAGGCTGGCCATCACGAAGGTCAGCGGCTTGGCCTTCACCTTTCGGAAATACTTGTAGACAAGCCTGTCGGCGGCCAGCAGATACAGCACCATGACGACAATGCCGATGGGAATTGCCAGCAGCGCCGTGGGCAGCGGGTCAATCGACACCCCTTGCGCTTGTAGGAACAGGGTGCCCCCGATCACGGCGGCGGTGCCAAGCGCCATCGTGTCGCCATGCGCGAAATGCGCGAAACGCAGGATGGAAAAGATCAGCGTGATCCCCAGCGCCCCCAGCGCCAGCTGGCTGCCATAGGCCAGGGCCGGGATCAGCATGAAATTCGACAGGCTTATCAGCGCGTTTAGCGGTTCCATCAGCCTTAGCCCCCCAAAAAGCTCTTGCGGACTTCAGGGTCGGCCAGCAGCGCCGCGCCCGTATCCGTGTAACGATTTTCACCCTGCACCAGCACATAGCCCTTGTCGGCGATGTTCAGCGCCTGACGGGCATTCTGTTCCACCATCAGAATGGATATGCCGGTGCGGGCGATCTCGATGATGCGGTCGAACAGCTCATCCATCACGATCGGGCTGACCCCGGCAGTGGGTTCGTCCAGCATAAGAACCGAGGGCCGGGTCATCAGCGCGCGCCCGACAGCGACCTGCTGGCGCTGCCCGCCCGACAATTCCCCCGCCGCCTGACGGCGCTTGTCGCGCAGGATCGGGAACAGATCATAGATCTGGGCCATTGTTTCACGGATGTCGTCGGTGCGGATGAAAGCGCCCATTTCAAGGTTTTCTTCCACTGTCATCGAAGGGAAGATGTTGTTGGTCTGGGGCACAAAACCCATGCCCTTGGCCACGCGGGCCTGGGGCGACAGCCCGCTGATCTCCTGGCCATCCAGCCGCACTGACCCCTTGCGCAGGTCCAGCATGCCGAACACGGCCTTCATCGCGGTGGATTTCCCGGCCCCGTTGGGGCCGACAATCACGGCGATTTCGCCCTTTTCCACCGCAATGGTACAATCATGCAGGATATCAGCCCCGCCATAACCGCCGGTCATTGCTTCACCGATCAAGAAAGGTTCCGCCATCCCCTACCCTCCCGTTGCCGGGCGGATCGCTTCCACCACTGCGCGTGTCTGATCCTGCAGCCCGGCGGCATCGCTGTCGCCGCCAGTATCAAGCGTGACGATAATGCGCCGCCCCGCGGCCTCTGCCAGCGCCACCACCATATATTCCATTTCGCCCGCGCCCATATCGACCTTCGAGGTTGACGTCACGGCATTCAGTTCCGCCGTGGAAAATGCCGCGCGGCCCAGAAACTGCGTGGGTTCATAGCCGTCATCACCGCTATTTTCGGCTTCGATCATGTCCATCAGATCATCTAGTGACATGTCAGCGGGCAGTTCCGGCGGCAGGGCAAACACCTCCAGCCAATGCGTGCCGCTTTCCAGCGCCAGCCCATCCGACAACGCGACCCGGCGCGCGCTGCTCCAGGCGTCGTCGCACAACTCGAAACCGGCTGTCAGGGGTTGGCAGGGGGATGTGTCGGCCCACAGCCCTGCGGGCAGCAACAGCGCGCTGATGGCCGCGGCGACGGGCATGATGCGATCACACATGGCCCACCTCCTGGATCACCTTATTCTTCAACCCGGTGCCCAGATAGGCTTCGATCACCTGTTCATTGGCCTTGATCTCATCAAGTGTGCCCTCGGCCAGAACCTTGCCCTCTGCCATGCAGATCACCGGATCGCAGATACGGCCGATGAAATCCATGTCATGTTCGATCACGACGAAGGTATAGCCCTGCTCCTTGTTCAACCTGACAATTGCGTCGGCGATGGTGTTCAGCAGCGTGCGGTTCACCCCGGCCCCAACCTCGTCAAGAAAGACGATCTTGGCATCGGTCATCATGGTCCGGCCAAGTTCCAGCAGCTTCTTCTGCCCGCCGGAAATCTGCCCGGCCTTTTCATCCGCGATATGGCTGATGGTCAGGAATTCAAGCACCTCATCGGCGCGGGCGCGGATGCGCGCTTCTTCTTCGCGCACACGCCCGCCATGAAACCAGGCCGACCACAGGTCTTCGCCCGACTGACCCGGCGGCACCATCATCAGGTTTTCGCGCACGGTCATGGAATGGAATTCATGCGCGATCTGAAATGTGCGTAGCAAGCCCTTGGAAAACAACACATGCGGCGGCAAGCCGGTGATGTCTTCGCCTTCCATCAGCACGCGGCCCGATGTAGGCGCAAGAACGCCCGCTATTACATTGAAAAGCGTGGTTTTTCCGGCGCCATTGGGGCCAATCAAGCCAGTGATCGAGCCTTTCTCGATTTCCAGCGTGGCCCCGTCAACGGCATGAAAGCCGCCGAAATGCTTGTGCAGATCCTCTACCCGGATCATCGCCATTGTCATCTCTCCCTGTGTTCCGCGACACCTGTTTGACGGTGCTTGTCGGAAAAACGGCCCGAGGGGGTGTTCCTCGGGCCGCAGGATCCATCACAGGATCCGGTTCATGTCAGTGGAATTGCACCGTGACGTATTCGCCGCCTTCGACGACATATTCACGATAGAAGCCTGCTGCTTCGCCGGGACCAACCAGCGTGACATTGGTGGCGCCCATGAAGTTGATCTCGCCACCAGCAGCCAGAATTTCCAGCCCGCGTGCCAGTTCACCCGGCAGGATTTCCTCGCCCGGTTCATTGGCGACGTTCAGGATATTGGCGGCAATGCCTGCGGGCGTTGCTTCACCAGCGGCCTGAGCGGCCAGCGCCAGAAGCGCCGCAGCGTCATAGGATTCGCGGGTATAGCTGGACTGGCCCTGAACACCGGCTTCTTCGGCCAGCGCGTGGAAGCGGTCAGCACCTTCACCAGCGGCCCACGGAATCGTACCGATGGTGCCTTCGATGGCTTCGCCGGTCGCGGCGATCAGTTCATCGCCGAACATGCCGTCACCGATGAAGAACTGTTCAAACGCACCCAGCTCATACGCTGTGCGCAGCATCGAACCGCCGCCATCGACATAGCCCAGGATCACCATTGCGTCGCCACCGGCGGCGGCCAACTGGCCGACTTCTGCCGAATAGTCGCCGCGCGCTTCTTCATGCGCCACTTTCGAAGTGATGGTGCCGCCCATCGCGATGAAGGATTCCTCGAACGCATTGGCGAAGCCTGCACCATAGTCGTTATTGGTGTAGGTGAGCGCCACTTCCGAGAAGCCACGCTCCATCACGATGCCTGCCAGAATTGCGCCCTGACGCGCATCCGAAGGAGAGGTGCGATAGAACAGCCCGTTCGACTCGGTCGTGGTGAAGGCCGGCGAGGTTGCCGAGGGCGAGATCATCGGAATGCCTGCCGACATTGCCACGTTCTGCAGAACGGCCATTGTCACGCCCGAGCAATCCGCGCCCATGATCGCAACCACGCCATCCGACGAAATCATGCGCTCTGCTGCAGCCTGGGCTGCCGAGGAGTCGACACAGGTCGAGTCGGCGCGTACCGAGGTGATGGTCTGCCCACCCAGGAACAGCCCGCTCTCGTTGATTTCGTTGAATGCCATTTCGGCACCATCGGCCATATGCGGCGTGATCGATTCAATCGGGCCGGTGAAGCCAAGCAGCACGCCGATCTTCACATCATCTGCCAGCGCCATGCCAGCGGACAGAGCCAGCGCAGTGCTGGCCATCAGAAGCTTTTTCATCAGAAGTCTCCCATAGGTTTGTTATCATTTGCCGCACAATTCTTGCTGTGCGGTCCGGCGGAATCCACCGCCTTGCCGAATTTGGTAGCATGGCGTTTTCAGAAGTGGAAGATTTTTTGTGCGATTGCACCTGCTACAGGCAGCGCTTGTCGCAAATTGCATCCTCCGGCGGTGAAACCGGGTGTCACGGATACAAGTTGCGATGGTTTATTCCAGCTCGATCGTGCCCGGCGGTTTCGAGGTGCAGTCATAGAACACCCGGTTGATCCCGCGCACTTCATTGATGATGCGGGTGGCGGTCTCGCCCAGAAACTCATGGCTGAACGGGTAGTAATCGGCGGTCATGCCATCGACAGAGGTCACAGCGCGCAGCGCCAGCGCATAATCATAGGTGCGCCCGTCGCCCATCACGCCCACTGTGCGCATGGGCAGGATGGCGGCAAATGCCTGCCAGATTTCATCATACAGCCCATGTTTGCGGATCTGGTCGATATAGACCGCATCAGCGCGGCGCAGGATTTCCAGCTTGTCGCGGGTGATCTCGCCGGGGCAGCGAATGGCCAGACCAGGGCCGGGAAAGGGATGGCGGCCGATGAAGCTGGCGGGCAGGCCAAGCTCGCGGCCCAGCGCGCGCACTTCATCCTTGAACAGCTCCCGCAGCGGTTCGACCAGCTTCAGCCCCATTTTCTCGGGCAGGCCACCGACATTATGGTGCGATTTGATCGTCACGGAAGGCCCGCCCGAAAAGCTGACCGACTCGATCACATCGGGATAAAGCGTGCCCTGCGCCAGAAATTCCGCGCCTTCGATCTGATTGGCGTATTTCTGGAACACGTCGATAAACAATCCGCCGATGATCTTCCTTTTTGTTTCCGGGTCGGAAACGCCTTCCAGCGCGCCAAGGAACAGATCGGATTCATCGGCATGGATCAGCGGGATGTTGTAATTGTCACGGAACATGGTGACGACTTCTTCGGCCTCGTTCAGCCGCAATAACCCATGATCGACAAAGACGCATGTCAGCTGCTCGCCAATCGCTTCATGAATCAGCACGGCGGCGACGGACGAATCAACCCCGCCCGACAGCCCGCAAATCACGCGCTTGTCGCCCACTTGCGCGCGGATTTTCGCAATCGCTTCCTCGCGGTAAGCGCCCATCGTCCAGTCGCCCGCAAAGCCCGCAAGCTTCAGGAAATTGCCCAGCATTCGCGCCCCGTTGGGGGTGTGGTGGACTTCGGGGTGAAACTGCACCGCATAGAAACGCCGCGCCTCGTCCGCGATCATGGCAAAGGGCGCGTTGGGCGAGGTGCCGATCACCTCAAACCCCGGTGCAAGTTCGGTGACGCGGTCGCCGTGGCTCATCCAGACCTGTTCGCGCCCTTCTTCGAACAGCCCGGCAAAGATGCTGTCCGCGCGGTGCCCTGTGGCCGGGGCAACATAAGCGCGCCCGAATTCAGCGTGATGACCCGATTCCACACGTCCGCCAAGCTGATCCATCATCACCTGCTGGCCATAGCAGATGCCGAAAACCGGCACACCCATCTCGAACAGATATTGCGGCGCGCGCGGGCTGCCTGCTTGCGGCACCGAGCCGGGACCGCCCGACAGGATCACCGCCTTTGGCTGGCGCGCCTTCAGAAATGCCGCGTCGACATTCTGGAAGGGGTGGATTTCGCAATAGACATTCAATTCGCGCAAGCGCCGCGCAATCAACTGCGTGACCTGGGAACCGAAATCGACGATGAGGCAGAACTGATGCTGGGTCATGGCGCTTCGCTTATGCCAAAGCCTACGCCCTCGCAAGTGCTCAGGCGCGCAGGGACAGGATTTGCAGATCGGCAACATTCGTGCCGGTGGCCCCGGTGATCAGCAGATCACCCGCCATCTGCAAGGCGCGGTAGCTGTCATTATTGGCCAACAGCGCCGCCGGCTTGCCCCCGGCGGCGCGTATCCGTGCGATTGTGCCGCCATCGACCACTGCGCCTGCGGCATCGGTCGGCCCGTCGCGCCCGTCACTGCCCGCTGACAGGAACCTCCAGCCCCGCTGGCCTGCCAGCGCCAGCGCCACGCGCAAGCAAAGTTCCTGATTGCGCCCGCCCAGACCAGTGCCGCGCAAGTTGACCGTGGTTTCGCCGCCAAACAGCGCCAGCACCGGCTGGCCCTTTTGTGCTGTGGTGATGATTTGTTGTGCAGCATCCGCCACATCGCCCACCAGCGCGTCACTGACGATGCACGCATCACGCCGCGCCGTCTGCATCGCGCGCAGGGACATGCGGTTCGACCCGATCAACTGATTCTGCGCCTCGGGCAGTTTGCTGCCCTCTTCTGGCCGCAGCAGCGCTTCGCGTGCAGCATCGGGCAGCCTGTCCCACAGCCCGTGTCGGCACAGCATGGCGCAGGTTTCGGCACGCGGGGCAATCGGTGCAACTGTGGGGCCAGAGGCGATGACCCGCAGATCATCGCCGATCACATCCGACAGGATCAGCGCGCGAATCGGGGCCGGGGCAGCCATCCGCAGCAACCCGCCGCCTTTCAGCCGTGACAGATGCTGGCGCACCGAATTCACCGCAGTGATGTCCAGCCCTGCCCCCAGCAGCAGCCGGTTCACCGCCGCCTTGTCGGCCAGACTCACCCCGTCAACAGGCGCGGGCAAAAGCGCAGACGCCCCGCCCGATACCAGCACCAGCACCCGATCCCGTGGCTGCATCTGCGCCAGCATCTTCTGCACCGCCAGCCCGGCTTTCAGCCCGTTTTCATCCGGCACCGGATGGCCCGCCGCCATCACACGCGCGCCCGCGACCTGCCCGGCATTTTCGAAATGGGTAACGACCAGCGCGGCATGTGGTTCGGGAAGAACCGCCAATGCGCCGCGCATCATCGCCGGGGCTGCCTTGCCGATGGCCAGCGCCAGTAGCCGCCCGCCCGCTGGCACCGCCAACGGTTCGGCCTGCAACGCCGTCTGCACCGCTGCAAACGGGTCTGCGGCCTCGACACCTGTCTGGAACAGCGCAATCATCTCGTCGCGTGTCAGCATCCAGCCCCTGATCCCTGCCCCCCCAATGCCAAAAGCGCTGCGTTTCATATTGGCGCTGCCTTCGCGCGCTTGTTATAGACAGCATCAAGACGGAACGCCATGCAATGCAAAACAAGGGGGCAGTGATGTTCGATCTGACAGGAAAAACCGCATTGGTCACAGGGGCTTCAGGCGGGATCGGGGCCGCGATTGCCGCCGCGCTGCATCAGGCCGGGGCCAGCGTGGCGCTGTCTGGCACGCGCGAGGCACCGTTGCGGGAACTGGCAGCAAAGCTGGGCGAACGCGCGCATGTCCTGCCCTGCAACCTGTCGGACCCAGAGGCCGTGGAAGCCTTGCCCAAGCGCGCAGCCGAAGCGATGGGGGGGGTTGATATTCTGGTCAATAATGCCGGCATCACCCAGGACAATCTGCTGATGCGCATGTCGGATGAGCAATGGCAGAGCGTGCTGGACATCAACCTGACCGCAGCGATGCGGCTGATGCGCGGCTCCTTGCGCGGGATGATGAAGGCGCGCTGGGGGCGGATCGTCAATATCAGCTCTGTGGTCGGGGCGACCGGCAATCCGGGGCAAAGCAATTATGTGGCGTCCAAGGCAGGGCTGGTGGGCATGTCGAAGGCGCTTGCGCAGGAAGTGGCCTCGCGCGGGATTACAGTGAACTGCGTCGCGCCGGGCTTCATTGCAACCGCGATGACCGATGCGCTGAACCAGGATCAGAAGGCCACGATCAATGCCCGCATCCCGGCTGGGCGCATGGGCACGCCCGAAGATATTGCCGCCGCCGTACTGTATCTGTCCAGCCCACAGGCAGGCTATGTCACCGGGGCCGTTCTGCATGTGAATGGCGGCATGGCGATGGTCTGAAGCCGCCTTGGCAGAATGCCGCGCAAGACCGTTTTTCATCTTGCCGCATCTTGGGGCCGTGATATAGCGGGGCTGTCGAAGATGGCGTCAACAGGCTTGACCTGTGCCCCCGAAAGCCCTATTGGGCGCGCAATACGCCGCCGCGCAGAGGCGGGCGAGGGACATTTCATGCTGGCTGGTCCGGCAAAATAAACCGAGAGGAAGACCATGAGCGATATCGCGGATCGTGTTAAGAAGATCGTCGTCGAACATCTGGGCGTCGAGGAAGGCAAGATCACCGAAGGCGCATCCTTCATCGATGATCTGGGGGCGGATAGCCTTGACACGGTGGAACTGGTGATGGCGTTCGAAGAAGAATTCGGCATCGAGATCCCTGATGATGCCGCCGAAAACATCCAGACCTTCGGCGATGCGGTCAAGTTCATCTCTGAAGCGGCCTGAGTCTTCCTGACTAGGCAGTTTGCAACGCCACCCGTCCGGGTGGCGTTTTGCATTGGCGGTGGCGGCGCTTGCGGTCAGACCGGCAACGCGCATCCGGGCGGGATTAACCATTTCTTAGCCAAGCCCGCCGATGATCTGTGCCATGCGCACACCCCGCCCCGATACAGCCTGTTCGGACAGCCCCCTGCCCCTGTTCGGCGCAGGGCCGAAGGAAACGGCCAGACCGCCCCTGCCTTCCTATCTGCGCGATCATCGCAAGCGGTTGCGCGCGCGCTTCCTGTCCGGCGGGGCCGATGCGATGCCGGATTACGAATTGCTGGAACTCTTGCTGTTTCGCGCGATTCCGCGGCAGGATGTGAAACCGCTGGCGCGGCGCTTGCTGGACCAGTTCGGCGATCTGAACCGCGTCATCGCCGCCGCCCCGGCCCGGCTGCGGGCGGTCAATGGCGTGGGAGATGCGGTGATTGCCGAACTGAAACTGACAGAGGCCTGCGCGCAACGCATGGCCCGCGCACGGGTTCTGCACCGTCCGGTAATCTCTAGCTGGCAATCGCTGCTGGATTACTGCCACACGGCGATGTCACATCGCGAGACCGAACAGTTCCGCGTGCTGTTTCTGGACCGCAAGAATGTGTTGATCGCAGATGAGGCCCAAGGCGAAGGCACAGTGGATCATGTGCCGGTCTACCCGAGAGAGGTTCTGCGCCGCGCATTGGAACTGAATGCCTCGGCGCTGATTCTGGTGCACAATCATCCATCCGGCGACCCGACCCCGTCCGACGCTGACATCGCCATGACCAACACCGTAAACGCCGCATGCGGGGTGTTTTCGATCACGCTGCATGATCACATCGTGATCGGCCAGTCGCGCGAACTCAGCTTTCGCAGTGCCGGGCTGTTATGAGGGTATCCTTGCCCCGGCCCCGCTACTGGGTGCCCTGCGCCAGTTCCGGGGTCGTCGGTTCCGGCGCGTCAAGCGCGGTGTCGCGCGGCGTCTGAAAGGGAAGGTTCAGAATCGCCAGCCCGACCTCGGAATCGCAAGCGGGCATGGCAAAGCTGACCTCGCTCATATCGCCCTGCAGCCCCGGTGCAATCTGCATTACATGCGCCATAATGTCGCGGCCACAGCTTCGCTTGTCAGAGGTTACTTCCAGTTCCAGCCGGGCAGCATCGCGCTGATCCACCGGGATCGAGTAGATCTGCGCCAGCATCGGTTCCGGCCCGCGCGCATCACCCAGCGTGATCAGGAAGGCGGCGGCAAGTTCCGGGTCATGGGGGTTTTCTGAAAAGACGTGCCCGGCCTCGCCGAAGCTGGCATTGTGGTGAAAGGCATGCAGCCCAAGCCCGTAATCACCCATCCATTGCAGGACAACACGGTGATGATCGCCCAGTTCCGGCACAAGGGCAGAGGCTTGCAGCATGTTGTCATCGGGCAGGAACACATAAACCCGTGCTTCTGATGACAGGGCGGGGATGGCGCCCTGATACAAGCCATCGGCATCAAGAAATGCGCTGAAAGCCAGATCCGCATGGCTGACAACAATACGCCCCTCGCCCTGACAGCGCGCGGCGACCTGCAACTGCACCATCGCCTCGGGCAGGGGCGTCAGGCGAATATCCGGGTCGCAAAGCAGGGAATCATCCATGCTGCCCGCCTCGACCAGCGCCAGTTCGGGGCGGAAATCCTCGCGCAGCACGCGCTCGGTCTGCGGCGTCAATGCCCCGTCCAGCGCCGAGAGTGACAGCTCTGATGCCATCTCCTGCGCCGGGGCATGCACTGCTGTTGGTGGTTCAAAAACCAGCATCGGCAATGGTTCGTCCGGGCGCTCGGCCGATATCTGCAGATCAGGTGCATTCGCCGCGGTGCGGTTGCTTGCCGCCTCGGTTCCCGCACCGATCAGGCTGGCCCCTTTCACGCTGTCAGGGGCCGTCGTCACCCCTGCCGCGTGCTCTGTGCCAGAGGCGGGCCTGTCGATCAACAATTCCTTGGTCGCAAAAACCGATGCCGCGATGCCCGCGAATGCAATGGCAATACTGCGTATAATGACCTGACGCTTCATCTGCTGCTCCGATGCTGGATTGCTGCAGTGATGCCATCCGAAAATGACAGCAATCGGGCCAAAGCTGGGCATTTTCGCCTTCGATGCATACAGCGCGGCGAACTGGTCGCCGACTAACAATCTGTTAACGCGCCTGTGGCATCGTCAGCATATGGACCCGCGCCACACGCGGCATAAAACCAGTTTGTGGGCAGTAAACCAGCGTTGGAAAGATCATGTGCGCCAAAGACATTCAGGAAAACAGCCCAGAGCCGCCGCCCGAACATGCCATTGCGCAGCTTGTGATGGGGCACTCCTCTGACGGGATCGTTATCTGCGGGCCTGACCGCAAGGTTCTGTGGGTCAATCCGGCATTTTCGGCGCAGACTGGCTACGGCATCAACGATCTGCACGGCGAGGAACCCGGCACCATCCTTCAAGGCCCGGATACAGACCCCGCCACGGCCAGGCAGATCCTGATTGCCTGCCGCCAGCGGCGTGAAGTCCGGGTGGATATCCTGAACTACACCGCAGATGGTCAGCCCTTCTGGGTTGATCTGAAGATCACCCCGATCTTCGATGCCACTGGCCTGCACACGCATTTCATCTCCAGCATGCGCGACATCAGCGACCGCAAGAATCTGGAACAGCAAAATGACGAAATGCGGCACGCCGAAGCACTGCGTCAATCCGAACGCCAATTGCTGGCACTGACCAGCGAATGGCTCTATTCCGCCAAGTCTTTTGACGAATTGCTGATGGTGGTGCAGCGCGCCATGCATACGCTGATCCCCGAAGCCGAAGGCGCACTTTACATCTATGGCGCCGCGCGCAGCACTCTGGAACTGGCCACAAGCTGGGGCAGCACGCCGGATTTCCAGACCCATATGCAGCCGGATGATTGCTGGGCACTGCGCCGGGGCCGGGCCTATGCCTATGGGCTGAAGCCGATCCAGTTCGCCTGTGACCATGTCAAGAACCCAGCCACCCCCTATTTCTGCCTGCCGATCATCGCGCATGGTGAAACCATTGGCCTTCTGCATATCGTGTTCGAGGGCTTTGAAGAAGGCGGGCTGATGCGCCACATGCGCGAGGAAGTGTTGCGCAACCGCTGGGATGTGTCGCTGATCTGCGCCGAACAGATCAGCCTGGCGATTGCCAATGTCCGCCTGCGTCAGGAACTGCATGACCAGTCGATGCGCGATGCGCTGACCGGGCTGTGGAACCGGCGCTGGTTCAATGATCGCGCCAGCAAGGAGTTGCATCACGCCCGCGCCGAGGGCAGCGAAATCGCCATGATCATGTTCGATGTCGATCACTTCAAATCCTTCAATGACAGCTATGGTCACGATGCAGGTGATCTGGTGTTGCAGGAGGTCGGCAACCTGCTGCGCACATTGGGGGAACCAGCGGCGTATGCTTGCCGCATGGGCGGAGAAGAGTTCGTCTTGCTGGCCCCGAACATGTCCGGGTCAAAGGCCGTGGCACTGGCAGACCGGGTCCGCGCATCCCTGTCAGAGCTAAGCTTGAAACATGCCGGCGCGGCCTTGCCGCAGATCACGGCCTCGGCCGGGCTTGCCCTTTACCCACAGGATGGGCAGTCGGTGGATGAGTTGATGAAAGCGGCGGATCAGGCGCTCTATTGCGCCAAGGATCATGGCCGCAACTGCACAGTCACGGCGCAGGATGTCCCTGCGTTGAAGGCCGCGCATTTGGGTGATGGCGCGCACGATAAGTCCGCGCACCCCGTCAAGCCTGGCGCCAAGACTGCCCGCGCGTAAACAGCCCGCGTTGCGCGCCAGATGCAGCGGGGCAGGCGCATGACACCAAGCCGTTCTGCGCCTGCCCCGCATCACAGTTATTGCACGTGGCGCGCGCACCCTGCCCCGCCAGCGAAAAGGGCGGCACCTGTTGCCAGATGCCGCGCCCCATGCGATTTTGAATGTCGAAGGGGATCAGCCCTGCATCTTGGCGACTTCGGCGGCGAAGTCTTCTTCCTTCTTCTCGATGCCGGCGCCAACTTCCATGCGCACGAAACCCAGCACCTCGACACCGGCTTCCTTGGCAACTTCGGCAACGGTCTTGTCCGGATCCATGACGAATTTCTGGCCCAGAAGCGTGACTTCCTCGAAGAATTTCTTCATCCGCCCGACAATCATCTTCTCGATCACCGCATCGGGCTTGCCCGATTCGCGCGCCTGCTCGGTCAGTACGGCTTTTTCGCGCTCGATCAGGGCCGGGTCCAGATCCGCCTCTGACAGCGAGGCCGGGTTGGTGGCAGCGATATGCATTGCCAGCTGCTTGCCAATGCCGTTATCGGCACCTTTCAGCGCGACCAGAACGCCGATCTTGCCCATGCCTTCGCTGGCGGCGTTATGAACATAGCTGGCGACAGTTTCGCCTTCGATCATGTCCATGCGGCGCAGGGTCATGTTCTCGCCGATCTTGGCGATGGCATCGGTCAGAACCGTCTCTACCGGCTTGCCGCCCAAATCCGCAGCTTTCAGCCCGTCCAGATCCGACACACCCAGGGCAGCCGAGGTGATCTGAGCCACCATACCCTGGAATTGCGCGTTCTTGGCCACGAAATCGGTCTCCGAGTTCACCTCGACCGCGACACCCTTGCCGCCTTCGACCGCAACCCCGACCAGCCCTTCGGCAGCCACGCGGCCGGACTTCTTGGCGGCCTTGGCCAGCCCCTTGGTGCGCAGCCAGTCCTGCGCGGCTTCCATATCGCCATTGTTTTCGGTCAGCGCCTTCTTGGCGTCCATCATGCCTGCGCCGGTTGCTTCGCGCAGTTCCTTCACCATTGCTGCGGTGATTGCCATGAGTCTTCTCCTGCAATGCAAAAATGTGACAGGGCGGAAGGATCACATCCCTGTCACAGCTTCATGTCACTGATGCCTAGAGCACTCAGCTTTCGGTGGCGGCAGCTTCTGCCGGGGCTTCGGCTTCGGCCAGAACCTCTTCAACCGGGGTCTCTTCCAGCGCGCCCACATCGATACCGGCGGCACCCATCTGCGCGCTCATCCCGTCAAGGGCAGCGCGGGCGGCCAGATCGCAGTAAAGCGCGATAGCGCGGGCCGCGTCATCATTGCCCGGAATGATGTAGTCCACACCGTCGGGCGAGCAGTTGGTATCGACCACGGCAACAACCGGAATGCCCAGCTTCCTTGCTTCGGCGATGGCCAGATCTTCCTTGTTAACATCGATCACGAACAGCAGGTTCGGCAGGCCGCCCATATCGCGGATACCGCCCAGAGACGCTTGAAGCTTGGCCTGTTCGCGTTCCATGCCAAGGCGTTCCTTCTTGGTCAGCCCTTCCGCGCCGGATTCCAGCTGTTCATCGATGGCCTTCAGGCGCTGGATCGATTGCGAAACGGTTTTCCAGTTGGTCAGCGTGCCGCCCAGCCAGCGATGGTTCATGTAGTATTGCGCTGATTTCTCGGCAGCGTCGGCAATGGGCTTCTGTGCCTGCCGCTTGGTGCCGACGAACAGCACACGCCCGCCCTTGGCCACGGTTTCGCGCACCACATTCAGCGCCGCATCCAGCAGCGGCACGGTCTGGGTCAGGTCGATGATGTGAATGCCGTTGCGGTCACCATAGATATACGGCCCCATGCGCGGATTCCAGCGCTGGGTCTGGTGGCCGAAATGCACGCCAGCTTCCAGAAGCTGACGCAATGAAAAGTCAGGAAGCGCCATAACGATGTCCTTTCCGGTTTGCGCCTGGGCAGGGGATTTGAAGGCGATTGCCTCAACCGGTGGACCACGGGGGATGTCTGTCCCGCGGCCCGGCCCCTGCCTGTGAAGTGGCGGCTGCTTAGCGGCTTTGGGGCGGGTGCGCAAGGGGTAATGCTGCGGGCGCCAGACAGTCAGCCAAAGGCGGCGGCCAGCGCAATCTCGAACATCTGATCAAAGCTTTGCTCGCGTGCCGCCGGATCAAGCGCCTCGCCGGTTTGCAGATGATCCGACACCGTCAGCACCGCCAGCGCCCGTGCGCCAAGACGGGCGGCAACGGTGTAAAGCTCGGCGGCTTCCATCTCGACCGACAGGACATTGTGGCGGGTCAGGATCTCGGTCAGGTCGGGGCGGTCATCATAAAACGCATCGGTAGTGAAGACATTGCCCACATGCACCCGCGCACCCCGGACAAGGGCCGCATCATGGGCCGCGCGCAGCAGATCGAAATCGGCGCAGGGGGCGAAACGGGCTTCGCGGAATATGGGCGCTGAGGGCGTGGAAATCGTGCTGCAGGCCTGCGCCAGCACAATATCGCGCAGTCTGACCTGCGGCTGCATCGCCCCGGCAGAGCCCACACGAATGATGCGGCGCGCACCATAATCGCGGATCAACTCGGTTGCATAGATCGCCATCGATGCCATGCCCATGCCAGACCCATGAATGCTGACGCGCTGCCCGCGCCATGTGCCGGTAAAGCCCAACATGCCCCGCGTCTGGCTGACGCAGACAGCCTCATCCAGAAACCGCGCAGCCGCCCATTTCGCGCGCAACGGGTCGCCCGGCATCAGCACGGTTTCGGCAATCTGGCCCTTCTCTGCCCCGATATGAATCGTCATCCGCCCCTCATCTGCCCCACATCACTGCGTTGCGCGCCAGATTGCCCCCTTCCTTTGGCGCAGGCAACCGCCTATAGCTGGCGCGGCTTGACCAACAAACCCGAACAGGTGGCCCGATGCGCACAGCCAACATCAATCGCACGACCGCAGAGACCGATATCTCGGTCACGGTCAATCTGGATGGAACCGGCAGCTATGACTGCAAGACCGGCGTAGGATTCTTTGACCACATGCTGGATCAGCTTGCGCGCCATTCGCTGATCGACATCAGCATCACCGCGCAGGGAGACACCCATATCGATGATCACCACACGGTCGAGGATTGCGGCATCGCGCTGGGTCAGGCGCTGGCGCAGGCGCTGGGCGACAAGCGCGGCATAAAGCGCTATGGCGAATGCCATCTGCCGATGGATGATGCGCAGATCCGCTGCGCGCTGGATTTGTCGGCGCGGCCCTTTCTGGTGTGGAATATCAGCTTTCCCACCCAGAAGGTCGGCGGCTTCGACACCGAACTGGTGCGCGAATTCTTTCAGGCGCTGGCCACGCATGGTGGCATCACCCTGCATCTGGACCAGCTGCACGGGGTCAACAGCCACCATATTGCGGAGGCCGCCTTCAAGGCCTGCGCACGCGCGCTGCGCGAAGCCGTCGAACCCGACCCGCGCAAGGGCGATACCATCCCGTCAACCAAAGGGGCGCTGTAAGGGGCCATGCTGACTGTTCTGGTGGATTACGAAAGCGGCAATCTGCATTCGGCGAAAAAGGCGTTTCAGCGCATGTCGGCAGAAATGGGCGGCGGCGATGTGCTGGTCAGCGCGCGCGCCGAAGATGTCACGCGTGCCGACCGCATCGTGCTGCCCGGTGACGGCGCATACCCGGCTTGCCGCCGCGCATTGGCGGGCGTCGACGGGCTGGTCGAGGCGCTTCAGGACGCCGTGATCCGCCGCGCCGTGCCCTTCATGGGAATTTGCGTGGGCATGCAGATGCTGGCCACGCGCGGGCTGGAATATGAAACGGTGGCGGGCCTTGACTGGATCGGCGGCGAGGTGGTGCGCATCACCCCGCGCGACAAGGCACTGAAAGTGCCGCATATGGGATGGAATGATCTGGTGATCGACCATCCCCACCCGGTTCTGGAGGGCGTCGCAAGCGGGGATCACGCCTATTTCGTGCACAGCTATCAGTTTCGCGTCACCGACCCGGCGCATCTGCTTGCGCATGTCGATTATGACGGGCCCGTCACGGCGATTGTGGCACGCGACAATATCGTTGGCACGCAGTTTCACCCGGAAAAAAGCCAGGCGACCGGGTTGCGGATGATCGCCAATTTCCTGCGCTGGCGCCCGTAACGATAGCGGGGTGTTGAGGGGCGCTGCCCCTCTGAGGCCTGCGGCCTCATTCACCCCGGGATATTTTGACAAGGATGAAGGGACAGGCAATGGCAGAGGCTCAGGGCGAAAGCGCACGCATTGCCAAGGTGCTGGCACGCGCAGGGCTGGCCTCGCGCCGCGATGCCGAGGCGATGGTGCTGGCCGGGCGGGTCAGCGTGAATGGCAAACGCATTGACAGCCCGGCGCTGAATGTCACCCCTGCCGACCGTATCACGGTCGATGGCAAGCCCCTGCCGCAGCCAGAGCGCGCGCGGCTGTGGCTGTATCACAAGCCCATCGGGCTGGTTACGACCTCGCGCGACGAAAAAGGCCGCCCGACCGTGTTCGATGCCCTGCCCGAGGACATGCCGCGGGTGATGCCGGTGGGGCGGCTGGATCTGAATTCCGAAGGCTTGCTGCTGCTGACCAATGACGGCGCGCTGAAGCGCAAGCTGGAACTGCCCAGCACCGGCTGGCTGCGCAAATACCGGGTGCGTGTCAATGGCACACCGACCGAAGCCATGCTTGCCCCGCTGCGCGAAGGCGTTGTGATCGAGGGCGAGCGTTTTCAGCCCATGATCGTGGCCATCGACCGCCAGCAAGGGGCGAATGCCTGGCTGACCATCGGCATTCGCGAAGGACGCAACCGCGAAATCCGCCGCGCCCTGACCCATATCGGGCTAAGCGTGAACCGGCTGATCCGCGTCAGCTATGGTCCGTTCCAGCTTGGCCAGCTGGCAAGGGGCGCGGTGGAAGAGGTCAGGCCGCGCGTGTTGCGCGACCAGCTTGGCGAAGGGACCGGCCCAGAGCCACAGCCGCGCAAGCGCCCAGGCAGTTTGGGGCCGGGAAAACCGCGGTTGCGGCCCGCCGCCGCGCGCCCCGGACGCAGCAAACCCAAGCCCTGAGCGCGTTCCGCAAAGGCATAGCGCATCGATTTTGCGCAGTTGGTCCAAACCCGCCAAGGATGGGTTTCAAAGCGATTCATGTTGTCCTATAGTGGTGCCAGTACTGTTCTGGATCGGGGTGCCGCGTGATGTCATCGACGGGGGTGCAAAAGGCCTCTTATACCCTGCTTGTGGCGCTGATCCTTTATGTTGCGATTGTCGGAGGCTAGCGCATGAGCCAGCGATTTGGCGGGCGCTATAGCCCCGGTTCCCAAAGCAGCACCCCTGCCCGCATCGCGCGCCCGCATCCGGTCGGCGCGCGGGTCAATCTGCTGTTTGTGCTGCCTTTTGTCTTTGCGTTGCGGGGGTTCTTTCAGGACGCGACCGGGCTGGCGCTGAACCTTGCCGCCTTTGCCGTGCTGATGCTGGCGGCGTGGCTGACGCGCGAGGGGGTGCTTGCGCAGGCCGCCTATGACGCACGCCAGATCGCCCGCCGCCCCGCGATTCCGCGCAAGATCTTTGCATCGATCCTGACTGGGCTGGGGCTGGCCGTGGTGGCGTTGCCCGACAGTATTCTGTCTGCCGGGATTTTTGCCGCGCTGGGGGCGGCACTGCATTTTGTGGCCTTTGGGCCTGACCCGCTGCAAGACAAGGGCATGGAAGAAGTCGACAGCTTCCAGACCGAGCGCGCCACGCAAGCCGTGGCCCAGGCCGAGAAATACCTTATCGAAATGCATGATGCGATCAAGCGCTCTGGTGATCGCGGGTTGCTGCGCCGCGTCGAGCGTTTCGCCGACACGACTCGCCCGCTCTTCCGCGCGGTCGAGAATGACCCGAGACAGTTGAACAGCGCGCGGCGCTATCTGGGGCTTTACCTGATGGGCGCGCGCGATGCGACGGTCAAGTTTGCCGACCTTTACGCCAAGGGTGCCGACAGCACCGCGCGCGTGGATTACGAGGCGCTGCTGGATGATCTTGAAACCCGCTTCACCCTGCGCCGCGAGGCGCTGCTGGATGGCAAGCGGGTCGATCTGGATATCGAAATCGAAGTGCTGCGAGAACGTCTGGAACGTGAAGGGCTGCGCCCGCAAGACTGAGGCGCGCATGGGCGCCAGTGCTGGATAACATCAAAGGGAACACCCAAATGTCTGACACCATTCGCAAGGAAGCCGAAAACCTGACTGCCGAAATCGACGCGGTTGTCGCCACGCCGCTGGCCGACCCCTCGACCGAGCTTGTCGTTCTGGAAAATGCGCAAATGGAAGAAGCCGACGCCATCCGCGCGCGTATGAGCGAACTGGATATGAGCCAGACCAGCAGCATCATCGGGTTCGGTTCGCGCGCGCAACTTGAACTGCAGCAGATCAGCCAATCCATGCTGGCAGATGTCAAGAACAAGGACCTTGGCCCGGCAGGCGACGGGCTGCGCCAGATGGTCACCACCTTGCGCGGGTTTTCGGTCAGCGAGCTTGACACCCGGCGCGACCGCAGTTGGTGGGAACGCCTGCTGGGCCGTGCTGCCCCGCTGGCCAAGTTTCAGGAGCGCTATAACAGCGTGCAGGCCCAAATCGACCGGATTACCGGCAATCTTCTGAACCATGAGACCACGCTGCTGAAGGACATCAAGGCGCTCGACAAACTCTATGAAAAGACGCTGGAATTCTATCATGAGCTGGCGCTTTACATTGCCGCCGGTGAAGCCAGGGTAAAGGAGCTGGATGACAGCGACATCCCGGCAAAGGAAGCCGAGGTCGAGGCTGCGGACGAAAATGACAAGGTGCTGAAAGCGCAGGAATTGCGCGATCTGCGCGCTGCGCGTGATGATCTGGAACGCCGGGTGCATGACCTGAAGCTGACCCGGCAGGTGACAATGCAGTCGCTGCCCTCTATCCGGCTGGTTCAGGAAAATGACAAATCGCTGGTCACCAAGATCAACTCGACCCTTGTCAACACAGTTCCGCTTTGGGAAACCCAGCTTGCCCAGGCGCTTACCATCCAGCGTTCGCGCGAGGCCGCAGGCGCGGTGCGCGCGGCTAATGACCTGACCAATGAATTACTGACCTCGAACGCTGAAAACCTGCGTCAGGCCAACCGCGAAGTGCGCGAGGAAATCGAGCGTGGCGTGTTTGATATCGAGGCTGTCAGGCAGGCAAATGACACGCTGATCGCCACCATAGAGGACAGCCTGCAGATTGCCGATGAAGGCCGCGCGAAACGCGCCAAGGCAGAAGAAGACCTGACGCGCATGGAATCGGAACTGCGCGAGTCGCTGAGTGCTGCGCGCGCGCGCGACCAGCGCGCAGCGCAAGCCACCGAGGCCTGAAGGTAATGGCAGGCGCGCGTATGTCCCGCCTGCCTCTGGCCGGCTGGTGGACCACCTCGTTTTGCGGGGTGGCGCTTGCCGGTTGTACCGTGCTGGGAACCACAGACAACGCAGGCCCGGTTGTCGCCACTGCGCCCCCGGCAGATGCGCGCCCGATTGCCGCAGCTATAGTAGAACCCGACGCGTCAGCTTCCGATGTTGCACGGCATTTTGCCGCGCTTCAGGCGCGCAGGCTTGAACAGGGCTTGCTGCGCACCGACCCTGCGCCGCGTGACATCCCGTTCACCGGGCGCGATATCGAGGATGCTTTCGTCTGGATCGCCCTGCATGATGAATACAGCTTCGTTGGTGACCGCCTTGTGGAACGCGCAAGCCCCGCGCCGCTGCGCCGCTGGGAGCAGCCGGTGCGGATGCGGCTGGAATTCGGTGCCTCTGTCCCGACCGAGATGCGGCGGCAGGATACGCGCCTTGTGCGCGATTATGCGACCCGGCTGGGCCGGCTGACCGACCACCCGGTCAGCCTGCAAGCGGCCGGACGGACGAATTTCCATGTTCTGGTTCTGGACGAGACAGAGCGCCGCGCCATCGGGCCAAGATTGCGCGATCTGGTGCCGGGCATTGACGGCGTGACCGAGCGGGTCGTCACCGAATTGCCGCTTGGGGTGTCTTGCCTTGTGCTGGCATTTTCGCGCAGCGGCACCGATGTCTATACCGATGCCATTGCCGTCATCCGCGCCGAATTGCCTGATTTGTCGCGCCATGCATGCTATTACGAGGAGCTGGCCCAAGGGCTGGGGCTGCCCAATGACAGCCCGCGGCTACGCCCGTCGCTGTTCAATGACACGGCAGAATTTGCGGTGTTGACGCGGCTGGACGAAACCTTGCTGCGCATCCTGTATGACACGCGGCTGCGCCCCGGAATGCGCGCGCGAGAGGCCCGCCCGATCATCCGCGAAATCGCTGCTGAACTGGTTGGCGGCGAAAGCTGACCCTGTTTGCCGCGCCCCAACCTTTTGTCACTGGTGCCGGAAGTCTTCTGCCTCAGTTCCCGAAGGTCTGATCATAGGTCGTGATCGCATTGTGCAGGGCCAGCGCGTCGCTGTCGGATGCAAGCCCGCGCTCGACCCGGATCTGATGGGTGATATAGAGCGCGTCCAGCCGGTTGCCTGCACCCTTGCACTGATGGCACTTGCGGTTGTCACCGGTGGCGACAGCTGCATTGAACTCATCAAGATGTCGCGTCCAGTGGCTTTGCAACTGGCTGTCGGTCAGACCATTATAGCGCAGGGTGCGCAGTTCCATATTCGTCCACCAATGCGTGGCGTCGCCATCATGGGCGCGCCATTCATAGTCTTGTTCTTTCAGCGGTGCAGCGCCGCCCACGACGATGGAAGAAATGCTGGTTCTGAGATGGCTGCCGACCCCTGTCGCATCAGACAGAACCACCGCAGCGCTGCTGGCCCCCAGCGCGACAATCACCGCGCTGAGAACCAGCCAATCGACACTTGCCGCGCCGGATTCGTCTTTTGCAAATCTGAACACCACGAAGGCTCCTGCAAGCGGGGTTTGCCATCCAGAATACCCTTAACAAAATGGCATTTTTGGTACTGAAATACGAAGACTTTGCGTCATCCATTGCAGGTTGCAACAAGTTTCGCAAATTGCAACAATCACGGCCTGTCGGCTGGCCTGATGTCGGCAATTGATGGCCCTGCCAAGATGCGCCATACTGTCCCCTGAAACGACACACCAGTTCAGACAGGGCGGCAAAATGGTTTTCGGGTTTATCAGAGGTCAGTTCATCGATGTCATCGAATGGACCGACGACACACGCAACACGATGGTCTACCGTTTCGAACGCTATGGCAATGAAATCAAATACGGCGCCAAGCTGACCGTGCGCGAAGGCCAGATCGCGGTTTTCGTGCATGAAGGGCAACTGGCCGATATCTTCGATCCCGGCATGTATATGCTGGAAACCAACAACATGCCGATCATGACCAGCTTGCAGCACTGGGATCATGCCTTCAATTCGCCCTTCAAGTCAGAAATCTATTTCATCAATACGCGCCGCTTTCCGGGGCTGAAATGGGGCACGCAGAACCCGATCATGGTTCGCGACCCCGAATTCGGCCCATTGCGGCTGCGCGCCTTTGGTTCCTATGCGATTCGGGTCACGGATGGGGCTGCCTTCATGCGCGAGATCGTGGGCACGGATGGCGATTTCACGCAGGACAAGATCGCAGGCCAGATCCGCAACATCGTGGTGCAGAAAGTCAGCCGCGTGCTGGCGGCCAGCGGCATCCCCGCGCTCGACATGGCGGCCAATACCAAGGATCTGTCCGATGTGGTGGCCAAGGCCATTGCGCCGACACTGGGCGAATACGGGCTGGAGATACCCGAGCTTTACATCGAGAATATCTCGCTTCCGCCCGAAGTCGAGAAAGTGCTCGATCAGCGCACCAGCATGGGCATTGTGGGGGATCTGAACAAATTCACCCAGTTTTCGGCAGCCCAGGCGATGCAAAAGGCTGCCGAGGGCGGCGATGGCGGCATGGGTGCCGGGCTTGGTGCCGGTATGGGCATGGGGATGGGCATGGGCATGGCCCAGACAATGGGCCAGGCGATGGGCGGCCAGCAGCCACAACAGACCGGCCCCGCTGCCAGTGCACCCCCCCCGCCCCCGCCACCACCCGCTGCCGAGGCAATGTGGCATATCGCCGAGAACGGTCAGACCCGCGGCCCGTTTCCGCAATCGCAGCTGGCCAGCCAAATCACGCGCGACACGCTGGTGTGGACCGAAGGACAAAGCGGTTGGCAGAAGGCGGGCGATGTGCCTGCGCTGGCGGGGCTGTTCGCGTCCATGCCCCCCCCGCCCCCGCCTATCGGCTAGGGCCGGATATTGCCGGCGCGCGCAGGTCGTTGTCGTCGGCATTTTGAGTATTTTTGGCAAGATGAAGTTGCCAGCCGCAGTTTCAGACCGAGGCCGGCGCTCGGCCCGATTGCTCAGGACAGGCCATGCCTACGACACAGACAGAACATCGCTTTCCTTGCGCGCAATGCGGTGCCTCGTTGCGCTTTAGCCCCGGCGGCGCGGCGCGGCTGAGCTGCGAGTATTGCGGCCACGAACAGCAAATCCCGCAGATCGATGACGACACCCGCGTCACGGCGCTGCAGTCGCTGGATTATCACGAGGCTGTCGCCAACGCCCTGCCGCCTGACGCGATCGAGGAAACCCGCGTCGTCAATTGTGACACTTGTGGCGCGCAGGTCGAGTTCGAGGAAAACATCCATTCTGCCGAATGCCCGTTCTGCGCCAGCCCTGTCGTCACCGATACCGGCCCGCATCGCCATATCAAGCCGCATGCGATCCTGCCCTTCAAACTGTCAGAGCGCGACGCGCATGAGAAGATGGCGAAATGGTTGCGCGGGCTTTGGTTCGCGCCCTCGGAACTGTCGAAATACGCGCGCAGCAGTGGCAAGCTGAGCGGGCTGTATGTGCCTTATTGGGCCTTCGATGTGGCCACGCGCAGCCGCTATACCGGCCAGCGCGGCACGCATTACTATGTCACCACCGGCACGGGCAAGAACCGCAAGCGCGTCAGGAAGACACGCTGGCGCAACGCTTCGGGCGGCGTATCGCGGCAGTTTCTGGATTTGCTGGTGATGGCCGCCAATTCGCTGCCGCGCGCCAATATCCGGCGGCTGGAACCCTGGACAATGGCCGATCTGCAACCTTATAGCGCCGATTATCTGTCGGGCTTTCGTGCCGAGGGCTACACTGTCAATCTGTCCGACGGGTTCGAGATTGCCAAGCAGCGGATGGATGAACAGATCCGCGCCGATATCCGCCGCGATATTGGCGGGGATGAGCAGCGCATTTCCTCGGTCGACACCGACTATAGCGACGAGCGCTTCAAGCATCTGTTGCTGCCGATCTGGATGGCGGCCTATCGCTATCGCGGCAAATCCTACCGCTTCATCGTCAATGGCCAGACCGGCCGCGTGCAGGGTGAACGCCCCTGGTCTGTGTGGAAGATCGCAGCCGCTGTGCTAAGCGGGCTGGTGTTTCTTGCGCTGGCGTTCTACATCGCCGAAATGGGCGGGTTCTGAACGAGGGAGGTTTCCATGATCCTGTGCGCGGGAGAGGCGCTGATCGACATGTTGCCGCGCGAAAGCACGGCAGGCGAAGCGTGTTTTGCCCCCTATCCCGGCGGGGCGGTATTCAACACAGCGATTGCATTGGGGCGGCTGGGGCTGGAGACGCGCTTCTTCTGCCCGCTTTCGGATGATCTGTTCGGCACGAAACTGCGCGCGGCGCTGGATGCTTCCAGCGTGGATCACAGCCTGTGCCCTGCGGTGGCACGCCCCTGCACGCTGGCTTTCGTGAGTTTGCAGAATGGTCAGGCGCGCTATGCGTTTTATGACCGCGAGACCGCATTGCGGGCGATGACGCGCGCTGACCTTCCTGCCCTGCCGCACTCGGTCCGGGTGCTGTTCATGGGCGGCATCTCTTTGGTGGATGGGCCATGCGCCGATGCGTTGGAGGCGCTGGCAGAGCAGGCGCAGGAACGTATCGTGATGCTGGACCCAAATATCCGCCCCGGTTTCATTACGGATGAGGACGCCTATCGCGCAAGGCTTGGGCGGTTGCTGGCGCGGGCCGATATCGTCAAGCTGTCGGATGAAGACCTGCATTGGCTGATGGGCGCGGGCGATGTCGCTGATCTTGCCGAAGCGCTACGTGCGCAGGGGCCACGGATTGTGGTGATCACCGAAGGCGCCAAAGGCGCGCGCGCCTTCAGCCCGTCGGGCGTTGCGCAAGCACGCGCCGAACGGGTCGAAGTGGTCGATACCGTGGGTGCGGGCGACACCTTCAATGCGGGCTTTCTGGCCGGGCTGCTGCGCAGTACCACGCCCGAGCGCGCGGCACTTGCCGCAATTGATCCGGCAAGGCTGGAGCAGGCGCTTTCGCTGGGCGCGCGGGCGGCGGCGGTCACGGTCTCTCGTGCGGGGGCCAACCCGCCCTGGGCGCGCGAAATCTGATGCGCGCCCTGGTTCAGCGCGTTGCACAGGCGCGGGTCGATGTGGGTGGCCAGACAGTCGGGCGCTGCGGGGCGGGGCTGTTGGTTCTGGTCTGCGCGATGCAGGGCGATACCAAGGCCGAGGCCGAGGCGCTGGCCGCGAAAATCCACAAGCTGCGCATCTTCCGTGATGACGATGGCAGGATGAACCGCGCGCTGAAGGATACCGGCGGGGATGCGTTGGTGATCAGCCAGTTCACTCTGGCCGCCGATACCAGCCGTGGCAACCGTCCGGGTTTTTCCGCTGCCGCCCCGCCCGATCAGGGCGAGGGACTGTATCTGCATTTCGCTTCGGCACTGCGCGCGCTGGGGGTGGGGGTGGAAACCGGCCAGTTCGGGGCAGAGATGGCCGTGCATCTGGTCAATGACGGCCCGGTCACGATCTGGCTGGATACTGCCGACTGACCGGAAGGCCACACCCTGCATGACCCACGGCCTCGTGACTTGATCTGGTGTTGTCAGTCAGGGCATATCAGGCGCAAACGTAACCCAGCGGAGCATTGCAAGATGACCACGACCAGACTGACCCGACGCGACATGCTGACATCGGCAGGGGCAGTTGCCATCGGGGCGCTGGCCGCACCGTCGCTGCTGCGGGCCGAGTCCCTGCCCGATTACGAAGCCGAAAGCAGCCTTCAGACAGCACCGCGCAATGTCATGGGCTTTCGCAATCATCACTGGCGCGACCATTTCCAGCATCTGCGTCGCGGTGCGATTCTGTGCGACACCTATTCGCGCGCGATGCATTACTGGTCGGAAGATGAACGCATCTACCTTGCGCATCCCTGCTCGGTCCCGATGTCAGAAGAATTCACCCGCCGTGGCTATACCGAGATCACGCTCAAGCGCTATCAGCCAACATGGATTCCGACACCGGGAATGCGCGAACGTGACCCCGACCTGCCTGCACGGGTCGAAGGTGATGACCCCACCAACCCGCTGGGCTCACGGGCGCTGAATCTTGGCTGGCAGTATTACCGCATCCACGGCATCGACAATCCCGCCAAGATCGGGCGCCGCGCCTCGAATGGCTGTTTCGGGCTGATGAACCCGCATGTCGAAAACCTGTATGAGCTGGTCCAGATCGGCACACAGGTCCGGGTGATCTGACCCGGATCGGATAACGCGTTCTTTCGGGCTGCATCCGGTTCTGCGCCGATCTTCGGATTGCGGGGTATCGGGCGCGCTTATGGTTGCATCCCTGCCCCCCCGGCACTATCACTCGGGGTGCCGTTTCGCATCGTCGCCGCCCCATCAGGGGCACCTTGCGAGATCACGCTAACAGGAGCTGCCCATGCGCTGCGTCTTCGTGCAATTTTGCTGCCAACCCGGCAAGACCTATGAGGTGGCCGACGCAATCTATGACCGGGAAATCGTGTCGGAACTATATTCCACATCAGGCGATTTCGACCTGATCGCTAAGGTCTACATCCCCGATGACACCGATGTCGGGCACTACCTGACCGAAAACCTATTCGACATTCCGGGTATCAGTCGCACGCTGACGACCATGACCTTCAAGGCATTCTGAACACGCGGCCAGCACCGGCACGCAAGCCTTGGCCCGACCATGCCTCAGCCATGTTGATCCTGTGGTCCCAGTGCTGACAGGAAATCTGCAATATGCCGGGGCATTGTGTTCCATGATGTCACCAGCCGCCCGGTGACGGCGATGTCAGGCGGCCCGTCAGGCGAAGCATGATCCGGCCACAGATAGTATTGCGCGCCCGCCTGCTTCAGCCGTTGATGCGCGGCGCGCGGCAAATCCACAAACAGCATGTTGCCGCCACGCGCAAAGCGCAACCGCGCGTCACGCCGGGCGTTCAGCCCCGCTTCCAGCCGTGCGGCGGCGTCATTGGCCTGCTGCGCAAGGCGCAACCATAGCCCGTCTTCCAGCCACGCCGCCATCTGCGCCGACAAGAAGCGATGCTTGGACAGCAGATGCCCGCCCCGCTTTCGCCGAAGTTGAAACTCCCAGGCGCGGGCCGGGTCGAAGAACACCACCGCCTCGACCCCCATCAGCCCGTTCTTCGTGCCGCCCAGTGACAGCACATCAACGCCCGCGCGCCAGCTTATATCCGCAGGGCTGCACCCTTCGGCCACCAGCGCATTGGCAAAGCGCGCGCCGTCCAGATGCACTGGCAGCTTGCGGGCCTTGGCCAGATCGGCAAGCGCGGCAATCTCTTGCGGGCTGTAGCGGGTGCCGCATTCGGTCAAATTGGTCAGGCTCAGCAACCCCGGCTGCACCTGATGCACGCTGGCTACCCCGCCGCGCGCCAGCGCATCCGCCAGCGCGTCGGGCGTGATCTTGCCGCCCTCGCCCGCAATCAGCATCAGCTTCGCCCCGCCAGTATAGAATTCCGGCGCGCCGCATTCATCCATCTCGATATGCGACAGGGCGTGGCAGAACACGGCCCCCCAGGGCGGGCAATGGCTGGCAATCGCCAGCGCATTTGCGGCGGATCCGGTGGTGACCAGAAAGACCTCTGCCTGCGGGGCTTCGAAGATATCGCGGATCTGCGCCCGCACCCGCCCCATCAGCGCATCATCGCCATAGCCAGGCGCAAAACCATCATTGGCCGCGCCGAGCGCGGCCAGAATTTCCTGCGGCACGCCCGAGGCGTTATCGGATTTGAAATGCATGCCTGCACGCTGCGCCCTGCCCGCGCGCGTGTCAAGCGCTTGACAGCCCATGCCGCAGGGCACATATCCTTCCTGACGCAAGGAGTTCTGCCATGTTCATTCAGACCGAGTCCACGCCCAACCCGGCGACCCTGAAATTCCTTCCCGGACAAGAAGTTCTGGGCGTCGGCACCGCTGATTTTCCAGGCGCGGATACCGCCGCAGCCTCGCCGCTGGCTTCGCGCATCTTCGGCGTGTCGGGGGTAACGGCAGTGTTTCTGGGGGCGGATTTCGTCACCGTCACCAAGGCCGATGACATCGACTGGCAGCATATCAAGCCCGAAATCCTGGGCGCGATCATGGAGCATTTCCAGTCCGGCAAGCCGGTGATGGAAGGCGAAGCCGTCGCAGCCCATGCCAGCCATGACGGCCCCGACAGCGAAATTGTGGGCCAGATCAAGGAATTGCTTGATACCCGCGTGCGCCCTGCCGTGGCGCAGGATGGTGGCGACATCACCTTCCACGGGTTTGAACGCGGGGTGGTCTATCTGCATATGAAAGGCGCCTGTGCGGGCTGCCCGTCCTCGACCCTGACGCTGAAAATGGGGATCGAGAATTTGCTGCGCCACTATATCCCCGAAGTGACCGAGGTGCGGCCCGTTGCCCTTTGAGCGGGTGATACTGGCATTTGATACATCGGCCGCGCATTGCGCGGCCGCTTTGCTGCGGGGGGAACATGTGCTTGCCTGTGCGCATCAGGTGATGGCGCGCGGTCAGGCCGAGCATCTGATGCCGCTTCTGGCCGACATGCTGGCGCAGGCAGGGCTGACATGGCGCGATCTGGACGCGCTGGCCGTGGGGATCGGGCCGGGGAATTTTACCGGCGTGCGCATTTCCGTGGCCGCCGCGCGCGGGCTGGCGCTGGGTCTTGGCGTGCCCGCAATTGGCGTTTCCATCCTTGAAGCGCACGCCGAAGGCTTGCCCCGCCCGCTATGGGTGGTCGAGGATGCGCGGCGCGACCAGATCTATGCGCAGCATTTCAACAGTGGCGATGACACGCCACGCTTGCTCGATTGCAGTGACATCCCTTGCGCCATTGCAGGTGGCGCGGTGACAGGCACAGCCGCTGCGCTGGTGGCAGAGCGGACGGGCCTGCCAACGCTTGAACCCGCCTACCCCCTGGCCGAAGCCATCGCGCGCATCGCCCTGCGCAAGCGCGATCAGCACCACCCGCGCCCGGCCCCGCTTTATCTGCGCGCGGCAGATGCCGCCCCGCCGCGTGATCCGGCCCCTGCGCTGCTGCCATGACCACGCCCGACCCGAAGGCGCTGGCGCGGCTGCATGCACAATGTTTCCAAACCCCGCGCCCGTGGTCCGAGGCTGAATTCGCAGGCTTCCTGCGCGATCCGGCCTGCCTGTTACAGGTCAGATCGGACGGAGACGCGCTGCAATGCTTTGCGCTGTTCCGACAGGTGTTGGAGGAGGCCGAGTTGCTGACCCTTGCCGTTGCCCCATCGGCACAAGGCCAAGGTATCGCGCGGGATTTGCTGCTGGCGGGAAGTGCGCGGATGCCTGATGCCGTTCACTGCATTCTGGAAGTGGCGCGCGACAATCTGGCGGCGCGGGCACTTTATGCGCGCCTTGGATTCTTCGAGACCGGGTGTCGCCCGCGCTATTACCGCGCCGATGATGGCACCACCACGGATGCGCTGATCCTGCGCGCGGCTATGCCCTTGCGCGTGACGCCCGCACGCATGCTGGCGCAAGACTGACCGCAAAGCTGCGGCCGGGCGTGTTTCAATCAAGATATTGCGTCGGCAAGCCTTGCCCTGACGCGGTGGGGTTGTCATTCTGGGGCAACAGGCGGGTTTTCGCACCATGCGACCCGCCTCGAATCGCCCAACGGTGCCAAGCGGGCTGACCGCGCGCGCCAGAGCCGGACCCGGACCACGGATGCAGATCTACCTGCCAATTGCGGAAACCTCGGTCAACGCCTTCACCCTGCTGGGTGTCGGCGGCGGTGTGGGCGTGCTGTCAGGCATGTTCGGCGTCGGCGGTGGCTTCCTGATTACCCCGCTTCTGTTCTTCATCGGCGTGCCCCCGGCTGTGGCCGTGGCCACGGGGGTCAATCAGGTGGTGGCATCATCCATTTCCGGCGTGCTGGCGCATCTGCGCCGCAAGACGGTCGATCTGCGCATGGGCATGGTGTTGCTGATTGGCGGTCTGATCGGCTCGATGATCGGGATCTGGTTCTTCAACCTGATGCAGCGAATGGGCCAGATCGATCTGGTGGTGCAACTTGCCTATGTGCTGTTTCTGGGCATCATCGGGGCGCTGATGTTGCAGGAAGGCTGGCGCGCATTGCGCCGGGCCAGAAGCGCGACCCCGCCGCGGCGCAAGCTGCATACGCATCTATGGGTCCATAACCTGCCGCTGAAGATGAAGTTCCGCGCCTCGGGGCTGTATATCTCGGTCTTTCCGCCACTTCTGGTGGGGGTCGGGGTTGGTATTCTGGCCGCGATCATGGGGGTTGGCGGGGGCTTTATTCTGGTGCCCGCGATGATCTATCTGCTGGGCATGCCGACCAAGGTGGTGATCGGCACATCATTGTTTCAGGTGACGTTCGTGGCGGCCTTCACCACGATGATGCACGCCATCACCAACCATTCGGTGGATGTGATGCTGGCGCTGTTCCTGATTGTTGGCGGGGCGCTTGGGGCGCAGATCGGCACGCGGATCGGCATGAAGCTGCGCGCCGAGGAATTGCGTATCCTGCTGGCACTGCTGGTACTGGCGGTCTGCGGCAAGATCGCGCTTGATCTGCTGCTGACACCGTCCGAGCTGTATTCCATCACCATTCCGGGGCGGTTCTGATGCGGTGGCTGTGCATGATCATCGCGATGCTGCTGTCCAGCCTGCCACTGCGAGCCGAAGAAGCGGTGGTCGGGCTGAGCCAGAACCGCGTGTCGCTGACGGTGAATTTCGAAGGCTCGGAAATTCTGGTCTTCGGGGCGGTGCGCCGCGAAACCCCGCTGCCCGATGACAGCGAACTCGATATCGTGGTGGCAATCGAAGGGCCGCCCCTGCCCGCCGTGATCTGGCGCAAAGAAAGGCGGCTGGGGATCTGGGTGAATACCCAAAGTCAGGAAGTACGCGCAGCGCCCAGCTTCTATGCGGTTGCCAGCACAGCACCCTTGTCCGAGATCCTCTCGCCCGATGCCGATCTGACGCATCGTATCTCGACCCGGCTGGCGATATTCGAGGCGCGCGGCGTCGATCCGGCCGATAGTGCGGCCTTTACCGAAGCGCTGATCCGCATCCGCGAGTCAGAATCGCTGTATCAGCAGCGCGACGGGGCGGTCGATTTGCAGCGCGAAACCCTGTTCAGCACCCGCATCACCCTGCCCAAGAACATCACCGAGGGCAGCTATAGCGCGCGGATCTTCCTGCTGCGCGATGGCGACGTCATCGACGAGGCAGAAACCTTCATCGATGTCCGCAAGGCCGTGCTGGAACGCTGGCTGTTCAATCTGGCCTATGACCAGCCTGCGATTTATGGCCTGCTGGCACTGGCGCTGGCGGTATTCTTCGGCTGGGGGGCAGCGGCGCTGTTTCGGCTGCTGCGCCACTGAACCGGCAGCGCGCAGCGGCCTGGGGCCGCTGCATGCGCAAAATTCAGCCGCGCGCCTTCAATTCCAGCCTGCGCGCATGCAGCACCGGTTCGGTATAGCCCGAAGGCTGCGCGCGCCCCTTGAACACCAGATCACACGCGGCCTGAAACGCGACCCCGTCAAAGCCCGGTGCCATCGGGCGATAGGGCGCATCGGCGGCATTCTGACGATCCACCACTTCAGCCATGCGCTGCATGGCATCCATCACCTCTGCCTCGGACACGATGCCATGATGCAGCCAGTTGGCGATATGCTGGCTGGAAATGCGGCAGGTGGCGCGGTCTTCCATCAGGCCGACATCATTGATGTCAGGCACCTTGGAACAGCCCACCCCCTGATCGACCCAGCGCACAACATAGCCCAGAATGCCCTGGGCGTTGTTTTCCACCTCGCGGATGATCTGCTCGCTGCTCCATTTGCGGAACGACGCCAGCGGGATATCCAGCAGCGCCTCGACATGCGCGCGCCGCCCGCCTTTGGCCAGTTTTTCCTGCACTGCGCGCACATTGACCTGATGATAATGCAGCGCATGCAGCGTGGCGGCAGTGGGTGACGGCACCCAGGCCGTATTCGCGCCTGATTTCGGGTGTTCGATCTTGGCTTCCAGCATCGCCGCCATCTGATCGGGCATCGCCCACATCCCCTTGCCGATCTGCGCGCGCCCCATCAGTCCGCATTCCAGCCCGATATCGACATTGCGGTCCTCATAGGCCTTGATCCAGCCCTTGCGCTTGATGAAATCCTTGCGGCTGAAGGGACCGGCTTCCATGCTGGTATGAATTTCATCACCCGTGCGGTCCAGAAAGCCGGTATTGATGAAGGCCACGCGGCGGCGCGCAGCATGGATACATTGCTGCAGATTGACCGAAGTGCGGCGTTCCTCATCCATCACCCCCATCTTGATGGTGTTGGGGGCCAGCCCCAGCACCTGTTCGACACGGGCGAAGATTTCGTTGGCAAAGGCCACTTCCTCTGGGCCGTGCATCTTGGGCTTGACGATATAGACCGAGCCTTGCGCCGAATTGCGCGGCCCGTCGCTTTTGCGCAGATCATGCAGCGCGCAAAGCGTGGTGATCATCGCGTCCATCAGCCCCTCGAACACCTCTGCGCCGTCGCGGTCCAGAATCGCGGGGTTGGTCATCAGATGGCCGACATTGCGCACCCACAAAAGCGCGCGCCCCTTCAGCCATTTTTCGCTGCCATCCGGGGCGGTGATCGGGATATCGGGGTTCAGCCGGCGGGTAACTGTCTGCCCACCTTTTTGCAGATCGGTGCTCAGATCACCCTGCATCAGCCCGAGCCAGTTGGCATAGGCCAGAACCTTGTCCTCTGCATCGACACAGGCGACCGAATCCTCGCAATCCATGATCGCCGACAGGGCCGATTCAACGCGCACATCGGCCAGACAGGCCTGATCACGCCCGCCGATGAAATGCGCGCGGTTGAAGACCAGTTCCACATGCAGCCCGTTATTGACCAGAAACACCGCATCCGGCGCGCGCCGGTCCCCGCGATAGCCCACGAATTTTGTGGGGTCTTCCAGCGGCTTGCCATCGACCAGAAGCGCACCGTCGCGGATATGATAGAGCCGCGCATCAGCATGGCTGTGGCCTGCCAGGGGAAAGGCTGCATCCAGAAACACCCGCACCCGCGCCACGACCCGCGCGCCGCGCCCCTGCTCATACCCGCCCGCGGGCGGCAGGCTGCCCATCGCATCGGTGCCATAAAGCGCATCATACAGGCTTCCCCAGCGCGCATTGGCGGCATTCAGCGCATAGCGCGCATTGGTGATCGGCACCACAAGCTGCGGCCCGGCGACTTGGGCGATCTCGGGGTCGACATTCGCGGTTTCGATCTGGAACGGGGCGACTTCGGGCAGAAGATAGCCGATCTCTTCCAGAAACGTCTTGTAGGACTGCCGGTCATGCGGATGGTTGCGCTGGCTGATATGCCACTGATCAATCTGGTGCTGCAACTCGGCGCGGCGTGCGAGAAGCGCACGGTTGCGCGGCCCGAATTCATGCACCAGACCAGAAAACCCCGCCCAGAATGCATGGCTGTCGATCCCGGTTCCGGGAAGCGCCTGTTCCTCGATGAAGGCGGCAAGCGCCTCATCCACTTGCAACCCGTCCCGGCTGGTCCGCTGTGTCATCTGGTCCCTCATAGTCCTTGGTGTTCATTCAGGTGCTGGCGCACCGCATTCACCATAAGCCTGATCAGGGCCGCGGCAAGGTCATTTGCGCCTGCGAACGAGGCGGTTCTTCCGAAAGCTGTTTTTCAATAATCCAAAGGATGGCAACAGCCATCGCGCCCTTCGCCTGCAGGCAGGCAGCCTTTGGGCGCAAGACAAGGCACTTTCTGCCACAGGTTGTATTCTTGATCTGTTTCTGTATCGTGTTGATTGAGGAGTGTCAGCCAGAACTGGCCCACCGGCTGCCTGCCGGCCGGATGCAGCAAGGTATCGGGTTCACCAAAGACCTGCGGTCGCGAGTCAGTTCCCCCGATGCATCCGGGCTGGCTGCGATGGCGCGTATGGATCAAGAGATGGGGATGAAAGCTGCCACTACATGACATGAGCGTCACAGCAGAATCGGGCGGACAGCTTGACCGGTTGCTAATGCAAATCTGCAATCGGCTGGAAATCGACTATGCCGCCTATGCAGGCATCAACACAATCGACAATTCCATGCATGCCGTGGCGAACTACCCCGACAGGTGGAAACAGCACTACCAGTCCCATGATCTGCATCAGAAAGATCCGACGCTGCGGCATGCCGCGCGCAGTCAGGCACCCGTGCATTGGGGGCGGTTGCAGGATGATCCGATGTATCGGCATGTGTTTTCGCGCGCGCATGATTTCGGCATTCCCGATATCGGCGTGACCATCCCCGTGCGCGGCCCTTTCGGCGACAGGGGCATGCTCAGCGTCACCCGCCGCATGACGCAGGACGCCTGGGACCGGCACGCGCAGCAGATCATGCCGCGCCTGCAACAGGCCGCAGCGCTGATCCATGATCAGGTCATGCAGCAAGGGGTGTTGATGCATGCGCTGCGGGCACCGGCCTTGTCGGCCCGCGAAAAGGAAATCCTGCAATGGATTGCTGCGGGCAAAAGCCAGGGCGACATCTCTGACATCCTGATGATCTCGGCACGCACGGTCGAGGTGCATATGCGCTCTTGCCGCAACAAGCTTGGGGCGCTGACTACTGCGCAGGCCGTTGCGCGCGCTATCGGCATGCGGCTGATCTACCCGATCTGACCTGACCAATCCGGTACATCCCTACGGGATTCCCCTAATCGACAGATCCCCCGACACGCGCAAAGCTTCCCCCACGAGGATTATGCATATGGTCATAACGAAGGGGGAAACACCGATGATACTTGTGATTGATGCTGTCAACCGCGATTGCTACCGATCCATTCTGGATGACATGTTCCGTTTGCGCGCGCGGGTTTTCGCGGGGCGTCTGGGGTGGGATGTCCAGATCACGAGCTATGACTGAATCTGGTGTTTTGGGGATTTGAAAGCTGGCGGTGCATCTGGT
>JAFIEF010000050.1 GCA_020832655.1 Paracoccaceae bacterium | reverse complement strand
CTGTGCGTCGGGCGGCAGTTGGCGTGCTGCAGTGCCGCAAGGCGGGAAGGAGCCCATAGCGGTCGGTCGTTGATTCCCGCTATACCATGAAAAAATGCCGTCCGATGTGAGGTCTATCCATGCGCATGTATCAGGTTGATGCCTTTACCGATCAGCTTTTCGCGGGCAATCCGGCTGCTGTTTTGGTGCTTGAGGACTGGCTTCCTGACGACCTGATGCTGGCGATCACCCAGGAAAACAACCTTGCCGAGACGGCCTTTGTCAAACCGCGTCCGGATGGCGCGTGGGATTTACGCTGGTTCGCCCCTGCGCATGAGGTGAATTTTTGCGGGCACGCCACCCTAGCAACGGCGCATATCTTGTTCACGAAGCAAGGGGCCGCTTCCGATCTTGTTTTTCATACCCGCGTCGGTGAGTTGAGAGTGTCGAAGGAAGCGCAGGGATACCGGCTCGATATTCCCCGCTTGGTTCCCGAAGCCGTCGAGAGCCTGCCTAATGAAATCGCGGACATTTTTCCGACGCCACCGAGTAGCATCTTTCGCAACTTCGAGAATTTTTTCGTGGATCTCGGCAGCGCCGACGCCGTTCGCAGCTTCGAACCCGATCTCGCGGCAATTGCGAAGCTCGGCCCTGTCGGTCTTGTGGTGACGGGGGCTGATACCGAGGAAGCGCGGGCGGATTTCGTGTCTCGCTATTTCGCACCCGGTGCGGGCATTCCTGAAGATCCGGTCACGGGCTCTATTCATGCAACGCTGGTGCCCTATTGGGCTGAAAAGCTAGGCCGCAACAGACTTATGGCCTGTCAAGCTTCGGTGCGCGGTGGGTGGCTTGACTGTGAACTGACCGAAACCCGCGTCCTACTGGCGGGCAATGCAGTGACGTTCATGGAGGCTACGATTTTCCTGCCGGACGCAGCGTGACGCGAGCGTTCACTTTGTCCCGCATAGCTGCCTGTCGCGACCGCATCGCCCGCATTGCCGCCTGTCGCGACCGAAACGCCCAAGCGCAGGAGCTGTCGTCAGAGGGTGAACACCAGGTATCTGATCCCGGCGCAAGGGGGAAGATCATGTCCGCACCGGACTGGATCGCCGCAGTATGGGCGCGCGTCTGGCGCGATGCCAGCGCCCGGCCCCGCCCGTGATCCTGCGCCGGTGCTTACTGTGTTGTCATCGACATGTGCAGTGGCGCTTGCGGGGCGGGCTCAAGGCTGATCGGCACAACCACCAGCGTGTCATCTTCGGCACATCCGGGCATGTCCAGAACCAGCGTTGTCGCGGTGATCCCGGCATGCCCCGTGCTTTGCGTCACATCCAGCACGATATCGCGCCCGCAGCTTCGCGCATCATGGCGAAGTTCCAGTTCCAGCCGCGCCTGCGCCAGATGCGCGGCGGGGATGGAATAAATCTCTGCGCTTCGCGGCGCATCGCCAAGCCCGTCGCCCAGCCGGATCAGGAACGCGCCGTCCAGATCGGGGTCGAACGGTTTGCTGGCATGAATATGCCCGCTTTCGCCATAGCCTGCATCATGGTGATAGCCATGCAGCCCAACCCCCAGATCGCCTGCCCATTGCAGCGCGATGCGGTGATGTTGCGCGGCTTCGGGGAGGAACAGCGTGTGCTGCAACTCGGTGCCGTCTTCCAGATGCACCCGGATATGCGCGTCTTGTGCCAAGGCGGGCAAATAGGTTGTATAGTGCCCCTGATCGGACAGGGTCGCAGTAAAGCTCAGCGTGGCGTGCTTGATGGTGATCTGCTGCCGGGCATGGCATGGCGCGCGAAGGCTGATGTCGATCAACCCATCGACAAAGGCGTCAAGCTGCAAGCCGGGCGCGCAATCCTGCGGCTGGCGGGCCGTTTCGGGCATGTCGAGTTGTGCCATCTGCGCGGACAGATCAAGGCGGTCACCGGGTAGCGTGACGCCATCTGCGCTTTCTGTTCCGGGGCGTTCGGGATCGACAAGCGGCAACCGCGCATCGGCCAGCGCGGTTGCATCCGCCTTGGGGCTTGCCGCGCCGGGGGTGCCCGGTGTGGCCGCGATCTGTGCCGGCTCGGGGGGCGTGCCGGGGGCGCTGGAAAACTCGCCTGTCGCCAGCACAGAGGCAGAGATCCCCGCCGCCGCCAGAGCAACGCCCCTGATGATCGTTTTGCGTTCCATACCCGTTACCTTTGATACGCCCAGACAACTCCGCAGCAAGACTGCCTCGGCAGCATGGCGGTTTTCGGGCGAAATCCGGGCAATGCTGCGAAGCCCCGCGCCGGGGAAGGGCTGGCCGGTCAGTCGGGGGAAGCCGCCGTGGTCACAGCCGTTTTCGGGGGTGCCGCGCCGCCCGCTATGGGTGGGTCAAGGCATTGTGCCAGCCGCGCGAATGCGCCCTTGATGCCATGCGCGGCGCTCTCGCCCACAAAGCTGTCCAGCCCCGGCCAGACGCGGATCGCGCGATCCACCAGCGGGTCAGAGCCTGCCTCATACAGCCCCGCCTGAATCATCATCTCGGCGCGGTCATACGCCCCCAGCAGCCGCCGCGCTTCGGCGATGCGGGCATTTTCTTCGGGTGTGGCTGCGCGGGGCAGGGCACGACTGACAGAGCGCAGCACGTCAATCGCCGGAAACCGCCCGCGTTCGGCAATGGCGCGGTCCATCACCACATGTCCGTCCAGCACCCCGCGCAGGATATCGGCCACGGGTTCGTCCATATCCGACCCCGCGACCAGCACCGTGAAGACACCCGTTATCGCGCCGATCCCGTCCTGTCCCGGCCCCGCGCGTTCGGCCAGTGCCATGATCTGATGCGTGGTCGATGGGGGAAAGCCGCGCAGGCTGGCCGCCTCGCCCCCTGCCAGCGCCACTTCGCGATGGGCCTCTGCCAAGCGGGTGATCGAATCGGCCAGATACAGCACATGCTTGCCCTGATTGCGGAAATGCTCGGCCACGCACATCGCTGCGGCCGCGCAACGCCGCCGCGTCAGCGGCGGCTGGTCCGAGGTCGCGGTGATCACGATAGAGCGCGCCATGCCCTCTGGTCCCAGCACATCCTCGACAAATTCGCGCAATTCGCGCCCGCGTTCACCGATAAGCGCGATCACCACCAGATCGGCCTGCATGTTGCGCGCGAATTTGCCCAGCAGCATGGATTTGCCCACGCCAGAGCCTGCAAAAAGCCCGATCCGCTGCCCTTCGACCAGCGGCAGCAGGGTGTTGAACACCGCCATGCCGGTATCCAGCCGCGTGCCCAGCCGGCCGCGCCGCGCGGCCTCTGGCGGGGGGCGGCGCAGAGGATAGGTGCGCGGCCCCTGCACCAATGGCCGCCCGTCAAGCGGCTGGCCATAAGGGTCGATCACCCGACCGATCCAGCGATCATCCGGGGCCAGCCCGCGCGGGCCGGTCAGTTCCGCCCAGTCGCCAATGGCCAGCCCCTCGCAGGGGCCATCGGGCAGGGCGATGGCCATGTTCTGATCCAGCCGCAGGATTTCCGCGGTGATGCTCTGGCCCTGCTGGCCGCGGATGGTCAGCCAGTCGCCGATGCAGGCCTCTTGCGCCAGACCGCTGACATGCAGCGTGGTGCCGTCAATCGAATGAATGCGCCCGTAAAGGCGCAGCGGGCGCAGATGCGCCAGCTCGGCGCGCAAGATGTCCAAGGCCGTCATGCTGATCCCCTGATGTCGATAACGCCATTATGGCAGGTGCCGGTTACCAAACCTTAAGCGAATCGCGGCTATCGTCGGGCGATACAGATGATGGGAGAAGCCCTCATGTTTGAAATGCCAGCGATCATGGGCACGGCGCAGCAGATGGCGCGTCATGCCGCAGCAAGGCAGGTGGTGATATCGGAAAACATCGCCCATGCCGACACGCCGGGTTACAAGGCGCGTGATCTGCCCAGCTTCGGGGCGGTGCATCAGGCGCTGGGCAGTGAAATGCCCTTGCGGCGGATGCGGGCAGAGCATTTCAATGGCGGGGCAGATGTGGCGGCGCTGCGCCCGCGCAAAGACCTGGCAGCACCCGCCCAATCCCCCAATGGCAACACTGTCTCGCTGGAAGATCAGATGATGCGCGCCGCCCAGACGCGGCTGTCGCATGACATGGCGCTGTCGGTCTATGCGGCGGCGCGGGGCATCCTGCGCTCTGCGCTGGGCAACTGACGGGGGGCGCAGCAGCATGGCAGATCTGTTTGGTGCCTTCGGCATTGCCGCATCGGGGATGGAAGCGCAAACGCGCCGCCTGCGCCATGTGTCGGAAAACATCGCCAATGCCGACACCCCCGGCTATCGGCGCAAGACCATCGATTTTCAGGCAACGCTGGAGCGCGCCAGCGGGGCCACGCGCGTCACCACCGGGCCGGTCCAGCTTGACCGGCGCGACCTGCCACGCATCTTCGATCCCGGCCACCCGCTGGCCGATGACAGCGGCCATTACCTCGGCTCGACCGTTGATCTGATGATCGAGATTGCCGACGCGCGCGAGGCCGGGCGCAGCTATGAAGCCAATTTGCGCATGTTCGATCAGGCCCGGCAGATGTCGCAGGGTCTGCTTGATCTGTTGCGCCGCTAGGACAGGACACCCGCAATGCAAATCCCCGCCTCGCTTGCCGCACAGGGCTATCAGACCGCCCGCAGCGCCGCGACCCCGGACCCCAAGGATACCCCCGCGCGTGCCGAGGCCGCCTTCGGTGCCCAGCTTGGCAGCTTTACCGACAGCCTGCGTCAGGCAGAGCAGGTGGCAGCGTCGACCATGACCACAGGGGCCGACCCTCACGCGCTGGTCGAGGCGATTGCCGCCACCGAACTGGCCGTCGAAACCGCCGTCACAGTGCGCAACAAGGTGGTGGACGCCTATCTCGAAATCCTGCGGATGCCGGTGTAACCCCATGACAGAAGCGGTTTTCTTCGACACATTGCGCCACGGGTTGTGGGTCGCCACGCTGATATCCATCCCGATCCTGTCAGCCGCGCTGCTGGCTGGCGTCACGGTCGGGCTGTTTCAGGCGCTGACCTCTATTCAGGAAATGACGCTGACTTTCGTGCCCAAGCTGGCAGCGATTGTCGTGGTGTTCTGGGTATCGATGAGCTTCATGACCACAACGCTGGTCAACTTCTTTCATGATCGCATCATCCCCCTGATCGCGGCGGGGGGCTAGGCATGGACAATGTGGGCTATATCACATTGACGCGGTTGTCGGGGCTGAACCGCGAAATGCGGGTCATCGCCAACAATATCGCCAATGCCGATACCACAGGGTTTCGGCGTGAAGGGATGGTGTTTTCCGAATTTGTCGTCCGCGCCGGGCAGGCGGGCACCGAATCGCTGTCAATGGCGCATGGCAATGCGCGCTACAGTGCGCATCTGCAAGGCGCGCTGGTTCAGACCGGCGGCAGTTTCGATCTGGCAATCGAGGGCGAGGGGTACTTCCAGCTTGAAACACCCGATGGGCTGCGGCTGACGCGGGCGGGTGTGTTCACGCCCAATCAGGCCGGCGAACTGGTCAATATGGATGGCCACCGCCTGCTTGATCAGGGCGGTGCGCCGGTTTTCGTGCCCCCTGATGCACGCCAGATCGCGCTGGCCCCTGATGGCACCTTCTCTGCCGATGGGCAGGCTTTCGCCCAGCTTGGGCTGGTACGCCCAGCCGATCCGGTCACGGTCAGCCGCGCGGCGGGCACGCTGTTTGCTGTCGATGGTGCGCTGGAACCGGTCGAAGACCCGCGCATCCTGCAAGGCTTTGTAGAGGGGTCGAATGTCGATCCGATGCAGGAGCTGGCGCGCATGATCACCGTCCAGCGCGCCTATGAGCAGGGCCAGCGCCTGCTGGAACGCGAGGATGAGCGCATCAAGACCGTGGTGCAGACGCTGGGGCGCTAAGCATATGAAAGGAAATGCGCAATGAAATCGCTACAGATCGCCGCCACCGGCATGAGCGCCCAGCAGATGCGCGTGGACACGATTGCCAACAATCTGGCGAATATGAGCACCTCTGGCTACAATGCGCGCCGCGCGGAGTTTGCCGATCTGCATTACCAGCAGGTCACGCGCGCCGGGGCGATCAGCGCGGCCGATGGCACGGTATTGCCCACCGGCGTGCAGGTCGGGCTGGGGGTGCGCCCGGCTGCGGTCAGCATGCAGATCCAGCAAGGCGCGCTGGCTGAAACCGGCGGCGATCTGGATATCGCGATCGAGGGCAAGGGCTATCTGGCCGTGACCCTGCCCGACGGCACATCCGCCTATACCCGCGATGGCGGGCTGAAGCGCACCGGCGACGGGCTGATCGTCAGTTCCGACGGGTTCGAAGTGACCCCCGGTATCACCATCCCCAATGATGCGCGCGCCATATCCATCAACCCCGAGGGCGAGGTCTATGCCTATTTCGCAGCCCAGGTGCAGCCGCAGCTTCTGGGCCGGCTGACGCTTGCGGGATTCGCCAATGAAAAGGGGTTGGAGGCTATCGGCTCGAACCTGTTTGTCGAAACCGAAGCCTCTGGCCCCGCTTTCGAGGCCGCGCCGGGCACCGATGGGCTGGGGCGGTTGCGCCAGGGCTATCTGGAGGAAAGCTCGGTCGATCCGGTGCGCGAAATGACCGAGTTGATCAAGGCCCAGCGCGGCTATGAGCTGAATTCCAAGGTCATCAGCGCCGCCGACCAGATGCTTAGCGCCACGACGCAGGTGCGCTGATGTGGGTGCGGGGGATCATCGCCTTTGTGGCGGGTTTGTTTCTGGCGCTGCCCGCTATGGCCGAAAGCCTGGTCGCCACGCGGCTGATCCGCGCCACCGACGTTATCGGGCCGCTGGATGTCACGCGTTCTGACGCTGTGGTGCCCGGTGCCGCGAGCCACGCCGATCAGGTCATCGGGCTGGAAGCGCGCGTCGCGATCTATCCCGGACGCCCGGTGCGCCTGGCAGAGCTTGCCCCGGCCGCCGTGATCGAACGCAATGATCTGGTGCAGCTTGTCTATCGGCGCGGGGGGCTGACCATCCTTGCCGAAGGCCGCGCGCTGTCGCGCGGGGCCATCGGGGCGCTGGTGAATGTGATGAACACGGCCTCGCGCCAATCAGTGCAGGGGCGCATTGTCCATGCCGGGCTTGTCGCTGTGGCACCACAAGAGGCCACGCCATGACTGCACGCCCCGGCCTGAAAGGAAAACCCATGCGTTACTGGATGATGATCACGGCGATGGTGCCATTTCTGGCCGCGTGCCAGCCGCTTAGCGATGTCGGGCGCGCGCCCAGCTTCAGCGGCCCCGAAGACAGCCGCGAGGAATCGGTGCATTATCGCGTGCCGCTGCCACAAAGCCATGAAGGCACGGCCCCCACAGCGCAATCATCGCTGTGGTCGATGGATCAGCGCTCGTTGATGGGTGACCGCCGCGCCAGCAGGCAGGGCGATATCCTGACTGTGGTCATCGAAATTGATGACAGCGCCGAGATATCGAACCGCACCGCGCGCGGGCAAAGCGGCTCCACCAGTATGGGGCTGCCGCAATTCTTCGGCCTGCCGCAGGCATTGGACCGCAAGAATGAGGGGGGCTTCAGCATCGGCGCGGGGATCGAAGCCAACAGCGCCAGCAATTTTTCCGGCGATGGATCTGTGCGGCGCGATGAAAGGCTGGCGCTGCGCGTGGCCTCGACCGTGACCGAAGTGCTGCCCAATGGCGTGATGCGTATCGAAGGGCGGCAGGAAGTGCGCGTCAATCACGAATTGCGCGAGCTTCTGGTCACGGGCTATGTCCGCCCCGGCGATATCTCGCGCCGCAACGAGATTACCTATGACAAGATCGCGGCAGCGCGGATTTCCTATGGCGGGCGCGGGGTGGTGTCGAATGTCCAGCAACCCCGCTATGGCCATCAGATCCTGAACCGGATCGCACCATTCTAGGGCTGTGACAGGGGGCAAGAATGATCGCGAAACTGCTACCTGTGCTGATCGTGCTGCTGGGTGTGGCCGGTGGCGTGGGCGCAGGGCTGTGGCTGCGCCCCGCGCCGCCCCCGCCCGATGCCGAAGCGCAGGCCGAAACCGGCGCGCCCCTGCCTTTGCCGCCGGACGCCCCGTCGCAGGGAACGGCGCTTTTCGAACTGCATGATCAGTTTCTGGTGCCCTTGCTGCGCGAGGAGCGGTTGGTTTCGGTGATTGTGATGTCGCTGGCGCTGGAGGTCGCGCCGCCTGCGCTTGACCTGGTGCGTCGCGCCGAACCAAGGCTGCGCGACCGGCTGTTGCAGGTGATGTTCGATCACGCCAATGATGGCGGCTTTCACGGGGTGTTCACCGCCAACAACACCATGACCTTGCTGCGCCGCTTGCTGCTGGAGGCCGCGCAGGATGTGCTGGGCCCGGACGTTGTCAGCGGGGTGCTGATCACCGATATTCTGCGCAGCGGCAGTTGATGCGCCCTTGACCCTGCCGCGTGGCTGTCCCAGCTTGTGACGCGATCCGGACACAGTCATCAGCAGGGGCATCCATGAACAGCGACGCAGTACCCACCCCAAGCGGGGCCGACCCGGTGCAGGGGCTGGCGCCGGAATTTCTGGACCGGCTGGCGCGGCTGGCCGTCCATGTCGGGCTGAACCTGCAAAAGGGGCAGGATCTGGTCATGACCACGCCAGTTGCGGCGCTGCCACTGGCGCGGGCGGTTGCGCGCGCGGCCTATCAGGCCGGGGCCGGGCTGGTTACGCCGCTGATCACGGATCGCGACATCACCCTTGCGCGCTTTCGTCATGCCGCGCAAGAAAGTTTCGATACCGCGCCGGGTTGGCTTTATGATGGAATGGCCAACGCTTTCGAAAACGGCGCGGCGCGGCTGGCGCTGGTGGGCGACGACCCGTTCCTGCTGGCCGCGCAGGATGCGGGCAAGGTCGGGCGCGCCAACCGTGCCAATGCCGCCGCCTACCGTCCGGCACTGGCGCATATTGCGGGATTTCACATCAACTGGTCGATCATCCCCTGCCCGACACCGGACTGGGCGCGGCGCATCTTCCCCGATCTGCCGCCAGAGGCCGCCTTGCAGCGCCTGACACAGGCCATCGCGCTGACCACCCGGCTGGATCAGCCCGACCCGGTCGCGGCATGGCAGGCGCATAACGCCCAGCTTGCCGCGCGCTGCCAGATGCTGAATGACGCGCGCTTTGACGCGCTGCATTTCACCGGGCCGGGCACCGATCTGCGGGTCGGGCTGGCCGAGGGGCATTGCTGGCAGGGCGGCGCGTCGCAGGCGCGCAATGGCGTGCGCTGCAACCCCAATATCCCCACCGAAGAAGTGTTCACCACCCCCCATGCCGCGCGGGTTGACGGGCATGTGCGTGCCACCAAGCCGCTATCGCATAACGGCACGCTGATCGACGCAATCGAGATGCGCTTTGAAGCCGGGCGCGCGGTGCAGGCGCGCGCGGCGCGCGGGCAGGATGTGCTGGCGCAGATGCTGGCCACGGATGACGGCGCCGCAAGGCTGGGCGAGGTCGCGCTGGTGCCGCATGGCTCGCCCGTGTCGCAAAGCGGGCATCTGTTCTACAACACGCTGTTTGACGAAAACGCGGCCTCGCATATCGCAATGGGGCAGTGTTATGCGTCCTGCCTGCAATGGGGTGACGGGCTGTCCAGCGATCAGATTGCCGCGCGCGGGGGCAATGAAAGCCTGATCCATGTGGACTGGATGATCGGCTCTGACCAGATCAATGTGGACGCGCTGGCGGCGGATGGCACCGCAGTGCCGCTGATGCGCGGCGGGGAATGGGCCAGCGATTGAGCGCGTGGCGGGCGCGGGCTGTGGCAGCCGGTGCTTTCGCCTGGCCCCCGAATGCAAGAAACGCCGAATGCAAAACGCCCGCCGATAAGGCGGGCGTTCACACAGCCGTAAGGCGGGTCGCTTAGCGGCGGATGCCCAACTTGGTGATCAGGTCGCGATAACGCCCTTCATCCTTGCTGCGCACATAGTCCAGAAGCTTGCGGCGCGTGGCCACCAGCTTCAGCAGGCCGCGCCGGGAATGGTTGTCTTTCTTGTGCGTCTTGAAATGCTCGGTCAGGTTGGTGATGCGCTTGGTCAGCACCGCCACCTGCACTTCGGGCGAGCCGGTATCGCCCTCAGCGCGGGCGAATTCCTTGATCAGACGTTCCTTGTCGTCGGCAGTAATCGACATCGGGGACTCCTTTGTATCGGTTCTGGGTTGGGCACAGGCCGGGATGTCGTCCAGCAAGGCCATGAGAGCAGGCACCACCTGGATGCCGCTGGCGCTGTTAGAGCATTTCGCGCACGAAGGGAAGCGATATCGCGCAATCAGCCTGTGACGGGGTTAACCATTCGGTCACAATGCGGTGCCCATGCGCCGGAAATCATGGCATGTTAGCTGCGGTGGGTTTGATAGCTGCGTCTTTGCGTTCTGGCATTGATGCAGGGTAGTTCGGGGTTCGGTGACATGCTTATGTTCATGGGGTTGTTTGGCGCGCTGATGGCTGGCGTGGCGGCAGATGCGTTGCTGTCGGGGCAAAGGACGTCCGGCGCGGGGGCTGATGACGGGGTCGGGCCGGACAGCCCCGATGACGACGATAGCGAGGAGTGGACCGGCCGTCAGGGCAATCTGCTGGCCGAAGCGGCGCTGGCGGCGGGCGGCGGCGATGATGACACCACGCTGGATGACAATTCCGACCCTGAACCCGACCAGCCCGAAGGCGCCGATATTCCGGGGCTGTTCGATGATCTGGGCGAACGCATCCACAGTTCTGACAGCTATCCCGAGCCTGATCCGCCCATGCCTGAATATCTGCTGGGCGATGAGCGCGATCAACTGCTTGAAGGGGGCGATCTGGATGACACCCTGATCGGCGGCAGCGGCAATGACACGCTGGCCGGTCATGCGGGCGATGACTGGTTGCAGGCTGGCCAGGGTGAGTCGCATCTGATCGGGGGCAGTGGCAATGACACGCTGATCGGCGGTCCGGGCGATGACCGGCTGGAAGGCAATGCGGGCGATGACCTGCTGATCGCGGGGCAGGGCAGCAACACGCTTTTGGGCGGGTCGGGCGATGATACGCTGGTGGGCGTGGCCCTTGACGAAAGCGGGCAGGATATCAGCGGGCGCAATTTCCTTAATGGCGGCGAAGGCGATGATCTGCTGATCGCGGGGCAGGGCGATTACCTGAATGGCGGCCCCGGCGCCGACAGGTTCGCGCTGGGCGACTGGCTGGAGGGGCTGCATCCCGCTACCATTGTCGATTACACCGCGCCCGAGGATCAGATCGTGCTGCATTACGACCCGGTGCGCATGGCCGCCCCGGAACTTGCCGTGACCCATTCCGAAGCCGACCCGATGACCGCGCAAATCTGGCTCAATGGTCATCTGATCGCGAATGTCGCCAACGCCCCGGATCTGGGCGTGCAGGATATCGCGCTGATCGCGGAACACCCCGAGCAGATGCTCGGCGCGGCGCAATAGCGCGCATTGCCTGAAAGTGGTTTATGGGTTCAGGCTTGTTCGACGCAGGATTCGCTCTGGCTGGCTGAACCTGACACAGGATACCCTATATCGGCGTGAAGCCCGTCGCTGACACCCGCGCCATAGCCTTTGCAAAAGGCTTCAAGCCGTCACGGGGTATCCTGTGTCAGGGGGCGAACACCTGGACTTGATCATTTCAGCTTGAAGCATCGATGAGTAATTTGGTCGCCGGTCCGGTTTCGGCGACGTTTCCACTTGAAATGGTCCCGCCCCAGGTAAGCTGTGCCCTTGCCGCAACCTGCGCCGCGCTGCGGCATATCGCAAGGTTTGACAATGGTATACTGCCTCCGGCAGGGTGGCATCAAGACGGGCGGCGAATCACGCTCCTGCACCCCCTACAGCATTAGACAAGAGTGCCCGCCAGTGGCAGATGAAAGGACGTGCTATGCTTACGAATGATCAGCTCAGCCAGTGGGATCGCGACCATTTCCTGCACCCCTCGACCGCGTTCGGCCAACATGCGCGCGGTGAAAGCGCCAACCGCATTGTCACCACCGGCAGCGGCGTGTTCATCGAAGACCGCGATGGCAACAGGCTGCTGGATGCCTTTGCGGGGTTGTACTGCGTGAATGTGGGCTATGGCCGCACAGAGATTGCCGAGGCGATTGCCGCGCAGGCGCATGAGCTGGCCTATTACCACGCCTATGTCGGGCATGGCACCGAAGCCTCGATCACGCTGGCGCAGATGGTCGCCGAACGCGCGCCGGCGCATATGAACAAGGTCTATTTCGGGCTTGGCGGGTCGGACGCCAATGAAACCAATGTCAAGCTGGTGTGGTATATCCAGAATGTGCTGGGCCGCCCCGAAAAGCGCAAGATCATCTCGCGCTGGCGGGGCTATCACGGTTCGGGGCTGATCACCGGCTCGCTGACCGGGCTGGTGCCGTTCCACAACAAGTTCGGCCTGCCGATGGCAGAGGTGATCCATACCGAAGCCCCCTATTATTTCCGCCGCCCCCGCCGCGACATGACCGAGGCAGAGTTCACCGCCCATTGCGCGGCTGAACTGGAAGCGCTGATCGAACGCGAGGGTGCCGACAATATCGGCGCTTTCATCGGCGAGCCGATTCTGGGCACGGGCGGCATCGTGCCCCCGCCTGCGGGCTATTGGGAAGCGATCCAGCCGATCCTGAAAAAGCATGACATCCTGCTGATCGCCGATGAGGTCGTCACCGGCTTTGGCCGTCTGGGCACGATGATGGGGTCCACCCATTACGCGATCACGCCCGATATCATCACCATCGCCAAGGGGCTGACCTCTGCCTATGCGCCGCTGTCAGGCTCTATCGTCAGTGATGATCTGTTCAAGGTGCTGGAACAGGGCACCGACAAATTCGGCCCCTTCGGGCATGGCTGGACCTATTCCGCCCATCCCATCGGGGCGGCCGCCGGCGTTGCCAATCTGAAGCTGGTTGACCAGTTGGGGCTGGTGCAGAATGCGCGCGAGACCGGCGCCTATTTCCAGACCGCGCTGAAAGCGGCGCTGGGCGGGCATCGCTTTGTCGGCGATGTGCGCGGCGAAGGGCTGATGGCGGCGGTGGAGTTGCAGCGCGACCCTGAAACCGGCGCCGATTTCGACCCGGCCGAAAAGATCACCGCGCAGATTGTCGGTGCAATGGCCAAGGGCGGTGTGATCGCGCGCGCCATGCCGCAGGGCGAGATTATCGGCTTTGCGCCGCCCTTGTGCATTACCCCCGCCGAGATCGATCAGGTGGTCGATGCCACGGCCCGTGCGATTGATGCCGTGACGGGCGATTTCTGATGTGATCTGACCCGCCCCCCCCGCATTGCGCCGGGGGGGCGCTTGCCGGAGTGCCCGTGCCATGACCACCACCAACCCGAATTTTACCGATGCCGAGTATCAGGAACGCATCGCGCGGACCCGCGCCGATATGGCCAAGCGCGGGATTGACCTGCTGATCATTTCCGATCCGTCCAACATGAACTGGATCTCGGGCTATGATGGTTGGTCCTTCTATGTGCATCAGGCCGTGCTGCTGGCGATGGAAGGCGAGCCCGTCTGGTGGGGGCGCGGCATTGACGGGCCGGGGGCACAGCGCACAGTGTTCATGCACAGCGCCGACAGCATCGTGCCCTATGATGACAGCTATGTGCAAAACCCCCAGAAACACGCGATGGAATCGCTGGCCAGCCTGATCATCGACCGCGGCTGGAACACCGGCTGGATCGGTGTCGAGATGGACAATTACTATTATACCGCCGCCGCGCATGAGACCCTGGTCAATCACCTGAACGAAGCGCGGCTGATCGATGCCACCGGGCTGGTGAACTGGCAAAGGCTGATCAAGTCCGATTCAGAGCTTTTGTATATACGCCGCGCCGCGCGTATTGTTGAACGCATGCATCAGGTCATTCTGGATGTGGCCGAACCGGGCATGCCCAAGAACCAGCTGGTGGCCGAAATCAGCCGTGCGGGCATTCAGGGGGCTGACGGCTATTGGGGCGATTATCCTGCCATCGTGCCGATGGCCCCGTCGGGGCTGGATGCCACCGCCGCGCATCTGACCTGGGATGACCGGCCGATGCGGGCAGGCGAATCCACTTTTTTCGAGATTGCAGGCGCGCACCGGCGCTATCACTGCCCGCAATCGCGCACGCTGTTTTTCGGCACGGTGCCTGACCTTTATCGCCATGCCGAAGAAGCCGTGCTGGAAGCGACAGAGGCCGCGCTGGCCTATTGCACCGCAGGCGCGCGGGCTGAAGACGTGGCCATCGCCTTCAATGTGACGCTGAACAAGAAGGGCTTCGACAAGGACAACCGCTGCGGCTATTCCATCGGTCTAAGTTACCCCCCCGATTGGGGCGAGCGCACCTTGTCGCTGCGCAAGGGCGCGATGACAGAACTGAAACCCGGCATGGTGCTGCATTTCATGCCCGCGCTGTGGCTTGAAGATGGCGGGCTGGAGATTACGGAACCTGTCCTGATCACCGAAAACGGGCCAGAGCTTCTGTGCAACACCCCGCGCGAGATTTTCGTGAAATAAAGCAATTTCAGAAAAAGTTGATAGACTTTGTCGGTTCGAAATTGCGACAAAACAAAAGGTTAGAGCATTGAAGGCGATTCAACGAAAAGCCGAAATGCTTTGGCGCGGGTATCGCTGATCCGGGCAGGTCGCTCAGCGATTGCCTTGGCGCAACTGTCCAATGATCTGCGCCAGCGTGGCCACGGCAATTTCGGCAGGATTGGCCGCGCCTATGGGCAGGCCGATGGGTGCATGGATGCGCGCGATCTGATCCGCCGACAGCCCCGCCATTTGCAGCCGTTCCACCCGCCGCGCATGGGTCTTGCGGCTGCCCAGCGCGCCGACATAGAAGCACCCCGCCCGCAGCGCCGCAATCAGCGGCCAGTCATCGATCTTGGGGTCATGGCTCAGCGCGGCAAGCGCGCTCCATCGGTCAAGCCCGCCTGCGCCCAGCGCTTCTTGCGGCCAGTCTGCGATCAGGCGCTGATCTGCAAAGCGTTCCGGGCTGGCAAAGGCCGTGCGCGGGTCGATGATGGTGACATCAAACCCCACAGCCTGCGCCATCGGCGCCAGATGCTGGCTGATATGCACCGCCCCGATGATCACCAGCCGGGGCGCGGGCAGATAGGGATTGAGAAAATAGCCTTTCTTGGCGACCGTCACGGTTTGCGCCTTTCCGCTGGCCAAGGCCGCGCCCAGCGCAGCGGCCAGCGGCCCGGTGGGCGTGATGGTGTCGTCAAAGTGAAGTTCCGCCGACCCCGTGTCATCCAGCGGGGTGACGCTGATCACCGGTTTGCGGGCGCGGCGCGCGGCATTCAGGCGCGCAAGCGTGGCGCTATCCATCAGCCCAGCCTTTCGACATGAATGCGGATGCGCCCGCCGCAGGACAGCCCCACCTGCCAGGCCAGATCATCGGCAACCGTGAATTCCAGCAGCCTGGGACGCCCGGTTTCGATCACGCGCAGGGCTTCGGCGATCACCGCGCCCTCGACACAACCGCCAGAGACCGAGCCTTCGAACTGCCCCTTGGCATCGATCACCAGATGGCTGCCGGGCGGGCAGGGGGCGGACCCCCAGCATTCAATGACCGTGGCAATGGCCACGCTGCGGCCCTGATCCGCCCAAGCCTGCGCAATATCCAGCGGGTGGTGCGGGGGCGTGGTCATGGGCAAGTGCCTTGTTGTGCGGGTATGTCGGGTCAGCCTTGTGTCAGGCTAGCCGTGGAAGACGGGCCTGACAAGGCAGCACCGCGCGCGAACAGGCTTACCCCTTCATCCCGTCCCAGAACCCCTTGACCTTGTCGAAAAAGCTGCTGCTTTCGGGGTTGTTCTCGGCGCTGAGATCTTCGAACTCGGCCAGCAGCTCTTTCTGACGCGCGGTCAGATTGACCGGGGTTTCCACGGCCAGCTCGATCAGCATGTCGCCCTGACCCGCCCCGCGCAGCGCCGGCATGCCCTTGGCGCGCAGGCGCATCTGGCGGCCCGACTGGCTGCCTGCAGGCACTTTGACGCGGCTGCGCCCGCCATCGATGGTGGGCACCTCTACCTCGCCGCCAAGGGCTGCGCGGGCCATGCTGACCGGCACGCGGCAATACAGGTTCACCCCGTCGCGCTTGAAGATCTGATGCTCGGCCACCGTGACGAAGATGTAAAGATCCCCCGCAGGTCCGCCGCGCAAGCCCGCCTCGCCCTCGCCCGACAGGCGGATGCGGGTGCCGGTTTCGACCCCGGCGGGAATGTTGACCGAGAGTGCGGCCTCTTTTTCGGTGCGCCCCGCGCCGCCACAGGCTTTGCACGGGTTCTTGACGATCTGGCCCGCGCCGCCGCAGGTGGGGCAGGTGCGTTCAACCGTGAAGAAACCCTGCTGCGCGCGCACCTTGCCCATGCCCGAACAGGTCGGGCAGGTCACGGGTTCGGCGCCGCCTTCGGCCCCGGTGCCGTTGCAGGCGTCGCATTCCGACAGGCGCGGCACGCGTATCGTTTTGCGCGGGCCTTAATAGGCTTCTTCCAGCGTGATGCGCATATTATCGCGCATATCCGACCCGCGCGAGGCGCGCGCGCGCGCCCCGCCCCGCCCGCCGCCAACGAAATCGCCGAACAGATCCTCGAACACATCGGAAAAGGCGCTGGCGAAATCGGCATTGCCGCCGCCAAAGCCGCGCGGCCCGCCGGGATGCCCGCCCCCACCCATGCCGCCTTCGAATGCGGCATGGCCGAAGCGGTCATAGGCGGCCTTGCGGTCAGGGTCTTTCAGCGCATCATAGGCTTCGTTGACTTCCTTGAACTGCGTCTCGGCATCGGGCTTGTCGGCGTTGCGGTCGGGGTGAAGCTCCTTGGCCTTCTTGCGATAGGCTTTCTTGATTTCATCGGCAGAGGCCGAGCGGCTGACACCCAGCACGTCATAGAAATCGCGTTTGGCCATGACAGGGATTACCTTCCAATACTGCAACCGGCCTGAGCAGGTCAGACCGGTTGCGGGTTAGCGCGGGCGCGGCTTACTTGCGCTTGTCGTCGCCAAGGTCTTCGAAATCGGCATCGACAATGTCGTCATCGACATTGCGCGGCTCGTCTGCGCTGGCCTCTTCGGCTTCGGCGGCGTCAGCCTGTGCCTTGTAGATCGCCTCGCCCAGTTTCATCGACGCGTCGGTGACATTCTGGATGCCGGATTTGATCTTGCCTGCATCCTCGCCTTCCAGCGTGTCCTTGAGCGCGGCAATGGCCAGTTCGATCGCCTCTACCGTGGTCGGGTCCACCTTGTCCTTGTGCTCTTCAAGCGATTTCTCGGTCGAATGGATCAGGCTTTCGGCCTGGTTGCGGGCCTCGACCAGTTCGCGGCGCTTCTTGTCGGCCTCGGCATTGGCTTCGGCGTCTTGCACCATCTTCTCGATATCCTCATCCGACAGCCCGCCAGAGGCCTGGATGGTGATCTTCTGCTCCTTGCCGGTGCCCTTGTCCCTGGCAGAGACATTGACAATGCCATTGGCGTCGATGTCGAAAGTGACCTCGATCTGCGGCATGCCGCGCGGGGCGGGCGGGATGTCTTCCAGATTGAACTGGCCCAGCATCTTGTTGTCAGCCGCCATTTCACGCTCGCCCTGGAAGACGCGGATGGTCACGGCGTTCTGGTTGTCCTCGGCGGTAGAGAAGACCTGAGATTTCTTGGTCGGGATGGTGGTGTTGCGGTCGATCAGGCGGGTAAAGACACCGCCCAGCGTTTCAATGCCCAGCGACAGCGGCGTGACATCCAACAGCACCACATCCTTGACATCGCCCTGCAACACGCCGGCCTGAATCGCCGCACCCATTGCCACGACCTCGTCGGGGTTCACACCCTTATGGGGTTCCTTGCCGAAGAAACTTGTCACTTCCTCGATCACCTTGGGCATGCGGGTCATGCCGCCGACCAGAATGACCTCGTCAATGTCACCCTTGGACAGCCCGGCATCCTTCAGCGCGGCGGCGCAGGGTTTGAGAGAGTTCTTGATCAGGTCGCCCACCAGCGATTCCAGCTTGGCGCGGGTCAGCTTCATCACCAGATGCAGCGGCTGGCCGGTATTCTTGTCCATGCTGATGAAGGGCTGGTTGATCTCTGTCTGCGACGACGATGACAGCTCGATCTTGGCCTTTTCAGCCGCTTCCTTCAGACGCTGCAGCGCCATCTTGTCGGAGGTCAGATCGACGCCGTTCTCTTTCTTGAACTCGTCCGCCAGGTAATTGACGATGCGCATGTCGAAATCCTCGCCACCCAGGAACGTGTCCCCGTTGGTCGATTTCACCTCGAACAGGCCATCGTCAATTTCCAGAATGGTGATATCGAACGTGCCGCCACCAAGGTCATAGACCGCGATGGTACGGGTTTCCTTCTTGTCCAGACCATAGGCCAGCGCGGCCGCCGTCGGCTCGTTGATGATACGCAGCACTTCCAGACCGGCGATCTTGCCGGCATCCTTGGTGGCCTGGCGCTGGGCGTCGTTGAAATAGGCGGGCACGGTGATCACGGCCTGCGTGACCTTCTCGCCCAGATAGCTTTCGGCGGTTTCCTTCATCTTTTGCAGGATGAAGGCCGAAATCTGGCTGGGGCTGTATTTCTCGTCGCGGGCCTCGACCCAGGCGTCGCCATTGCCGCCATCAATGATG
>JAFIEF010000049.1 GCA_020832655.1 Paracoccaceae bacterium | reverse complement strand
GCGACAAAACAAAAGGTTAAAGCATTGAAGGCGATTCAACGAAAAGCCGAAACGCATTATAGCGCAATGTCGGGCTGGGATTTCGTCAGATCATCGAGCGCGCGCAACTGCCCGATCAGCGCGCCCATCTGTGCCACCGGGATCATGTTCGGCCCGTCGGATGGCGCGTTGTCGGGGTCTTGATGGGTTTCGATGAACAGCGCCGACACCCCCACCGCCACAGCCGCGCGCGCCAGCACCGGCGCGAATTTGCGCTGCCCGCCCGATGTGGCGCCCATGCCGCCGGGTTGCTGCACCGAATGGGTGGCGTCGAACACCACCGGATAGCCTGTGCGCGCCATGATCGGCAGGCCGCGAAAATCGCTGACCAGCGTGTTATAGCCAAAGGATGTGCCCCGGTCGCACAGCATGATGCGGTCATTGCCGGTCGAGGCCAGCTTGGCCGCGACATTGCCCATATCCCAGGGTGCCAGAAACTGCCCCTTCTTGACATTGATCGCCGCCCCGGTTGCCCCGGCGGCCAGCAACAGATCGGTCTGGCGGCACAGGAAGGCGGGGATTTGCAGCACATCGCAGACTTCCGCCGCAGGGGCGCATTGCGCGGTGTCATGCACATCGCTTAGCACCGGGCAGCCGAATTCGCGCTTGATCTGGTCCAGAATGCGCAAGCCTTCCTGCATCCCCAGCCCGCGCGGCGTGTCGATGGAAGAGCGGTTGGCCTTGTCGTAGCTGGCCTTGAAGATGAAGCGCGTGCCGGTGGCATCGCAGGCTTTGGCGATTTCCTCGGCCATCATGCGGGCATGATCCATGCTTTCGAGCTGACACGGGCCGGTGATCAGCGCGAAGGGGTGGCGCGCGCCAATGGCGATATCGCCGATGCGGATTTCACGTGTGTCGATCATGTGGCCTCCAGCGCGGCCTCGATCCGGGCCACATCTTCGGGGTTGTTGAGTTCCCAGAACACCCGCCCGCGCGCATCAACCTCGACACAGCGCACCGGGATGCCGGCGTGAAGGAAGCGCAGCTGCTCCAGCCCCTCCAGCGCCTCCAGCTGGCAGGGTGGGGTGGCGCCGTAGCGGGCCAGCGCCTCGGGGCGGTAGGCATAGACGCCGACATGGTGAAATACCGGGATCGGGTCGGGCAGCTTGCCGGGGTCGATGAAGGGCAGAACTTCCTTGGAAAAATAAAGCGCGTTCATGTTCTGGTCGAAAACAGCCGTGGTGCCGCCGACGCGACCATGCCGCCTGTCCTCGGTGAAGTTGCGGTAGGTGTCGGCGTCACAGCGCAACACCGGGGTCGCCATGCCGATGCCGGGGTCTTGTTCCATCGCGTCAATCAGCGCCTCGACAAACCAGGGCGGGGTCAGCGGCGCATCCCCTTGCAGATTGATCACCAGATCGGGCTGCATATCCAGCCGGGCCAGCGCATCGGCGCAGCGCGCGGTGCCGTTCTCGCAGGCCTCATCCGTCATCACCACATCGGCGCCGAAATCCCGCGCGGCCCCTGCAATGCGCGCATCATCGGTCGCGACATAGACCGCATCGACCCCGCGCACCTGACGCGCGGCCTCCCAGGTCATTTCTATCAGGGTCTTGGTGCTGCCATCGCGCTGGCGCAGCGCCGCCAGAGGCTTGCCGGGAAAGCGGGTGGAGCCATAGCGGGCGGGGATGAACAGAACGGTTTTCACATCACCCCCGCGCGCAGGAAATCATGGATATGAACAATGCCCACAGGGGTGCCATCAGATGCCACCGCCACCAGCACGCTGATCTTGCGCGCATTCATCAGCGCCAGCGCCTCGGCGGCCAGCATGTCGGGGTGAACCGTGACCGGGCTGTGATTGGCAATCTCGATCGGGCGCACCTGCAACAGCTTGTCCATGTTGCGGCGCAAATCGCCATCGGTCATCACACCCGCCAGCTTTGGCCCGTCCATCAGAATCGCCACGCCAAACCCCTTGGATGTCATGGTCAGAAGCGCGGTCTGAATGTCGGCCTGATGATCCAAGAGCGGCAGGCTGTCGCCGCCATGCATGAAATCGGTCACGGTCTTTAGCTGCTCACCCAGCTTGCCGCCGGGGTGATAAAGACGGAAATCTTCGGGCATGAAGCCGCGCAGTTCCATCAGCGCCACCGCCAGCGCATCCCCCAGCGCCAAGGTCAGCGTGGTCGAGGTGGTGGGCGCCATGCCGATCGGGCAGGCTTCGGGCAGGGCGGGCAGGGTCAGGCGGTAATTTGCAGCCCGCATCACGGTGCTGTCGGGCTTCGACGAAATCCCGATCATCGGGATCGAGAAGCGTTTGACATGAAACAGCATGTCGCGCAGTTCGGTGGTTTCGCCGGAATTCGAGATCAGCAGGCAGATATCGTCATTCGTGACCATGCCCAGATCGCCGTGGCTGGCCTCTGCGCAATGGACAAAGAATGCGGGCGTGCCGGTGGATGCCAGGGTTGCGGCAATCTTGCGCCCGATATGGCCGGATTTGCCGATGCCGGACACGATCACCCGCCCCTTGATATTCAGGATATGGTGGATCGCGGGTTCCAGATCCGGCGGCAGGTTCTGCGACAGATAATCCAGCGCCTGCGCTTCCAGCGCGATGGTCTTGGCGGCAGCATTCTGCACCAGCTGTGCTTCGTCGGATTGCGGTTCGGTCATTGCGGCAAGATGGTCCATTGGAACGCTCGGAATGTGATGGTCGGGGAAACTGGTTGCGCTGGCAATACCCGATGACCGTGTGCTTGTCCCAGATTATGCCTCTGACGGCAAGATCGGGCTGTCAGGGCAGGCGGGTTCGGTAAAGCCGCACCTTCAGCCCGCCATGCGGGATCGGCGGGCCGGCTTCCAGCATCAGCCCGGTTGCGCGCGCAAGCCGGGCATCGGTGGTCACTAAGCCAAGCTGCCAGCCGGAAAAACCCTGTTTCAGCACATCACCAAGGCTGGCATAAAGCCCATGCAGCCGCGCGGGGTTGCCGATGCGGGTGCCATAGGGCGGGTTGACCATGATCAGCCCCGGCGGGCCATCGGGCGCGCGCAGCGCGCTGATCGGCTGGCAGGTGAAGCGGGTGAAATCGCTTACGCCCGCGCGTTCGGCATTGGCGCGGCTTGATGCAATCGCGCCCTGATCGCGGTCATATCCCAGATACTGCGCGGCGGGGCGGTGCGGGTTCTGCGCCCGCATCACCTGCCATGCGGCGGCATCGAAGCTGGCAAGTTGTTCAAATGCAAAGGCGCGCGTCCGCCCCGGCGCCAGCCCCGCTGCAATCTCGGCGGCCTCCAGCACGAAAGTGCCAGAGCCGCACATCGGGTCGATCACACTCGTGCTGCCATCATAGCCCATCTGGCGTAGAAACAGCGCCGCCAGCGTTTCGCGCAACGGTGCCTTGCCCGTGGCGTGTTTGTGCCCGCGCAGATGCAGACCTGCGCCGGATGTGTCCAGCGACAGCGTGACCAGATCATCCTCGATCCGCACCATCAGGCGCAACGCGGCATCCGCGCTGATCGGCGCACCCAGGGTTTCGGTGATCGCATGCGCGACGCGCTGGGCGGCGGCTTTCTGGTGATAGATGCGTGATCGGGTGCAACTGGCCTCGATCCGGATCGGGATATCTGCGCGCAAAAAATCGGAAAATGGAAACTTTCTGGCGCGTTTATCCAGTTGTGCCAGGTGCAAGGCTCGGAATTCTCCAAGTCGGGCCAGCACCCGGCTGGCCCCGCGCAGCCACAGATTGGCGCGCCAGATATCGGGCCATGTGCCATGCGTTTCCACCCCACCGGGCACAGGGCGGGGGTCGGGCAGGCCAAGGGCTGCTGCCTCCTCGGCCAGTACGGGTTCCAGACCCGGCAGGCAGGCAAGGAAGATCGGGAGCGGTGCGTCTGTCATCGCACCGCCATACGCCTGATCGCGGCCAGGTTCCAGCCGGCAATCGCAGCCCTGCGCGCAGGCGTGACAAGCGCGGCGCGGATGCGCCGCGTGGGGGTGGGTGGGCGGGTCACGGCTGCGCGCGGGGTTTTTATCCCGCCAACCGGTCCATCGCGCGCGCCAGACGGATATCCAGATCGCTCAAGCCATCCACATCATGGGTACTCAGCGTCACCTTGACGGTTTTGTAGACATTTTCCCATTCGGGGTGGTGGTTCATCTTCTCGGCGATCAGCGCACAGCCTGTCATCCATCCAAAGGCGGCGGCGAAATCCTTGAAGACAAAGGTTTTGGCAATCGCATCGCGCCCCTCCACCATCTGCCAGCCGGTTTCCAGCAGCGGGTCCAGCGCGCTGCGATCGCTCAGTTTCTCAGCCATTGTGCGATCCTCCATCCTGTGATTTGCGAAATGGCGCATAGCTTTCCAGCGCGCGCATTTCGGCTTCGATGGCGCGGGTTTCCTCTTGCAGATAGGCCGCGACGGCATCGTGGAACCCGGCTTGCGGGAAATAATGCAGCGAATGCACGCGCGCGGGCAGATAGCCGCGTGCCAGCTTGTGCATGCCCTGCGCGCCTGCCTCGACCCGTTGCAACCCCGCCTGAATTGCAAAGTCGATGGCCTGATAGTAGCACAACTCGAAATGCAGGCAGGGGTGATCCTCGATGCAGCCCCAATAACGCCCGAACAGCGCTTCGCGCCCGATGAAGTTCAGCGCGCCCGCAACCGTGCGCCCGTCGCGTTCGGCCAGCACCAGCGCGACATCATCGCGCATGGTTTCGTGCAACTCCTCAAAGAAGCCCCGCGTCAGATAGGGCGTGCCCCATTTGCGCGCGCCGGTATCCTGATAGAAGCGCCAGAACGCATCCCAATGCGCGGGGCGGATGTCATCGCCCGAAAGCACGCGGATCACCCCGCCAAAGCTGTGCGCCTGCGCGCGTTCGCGGCGCAGCGTCTTGCGCTTGCGTGAAGACAGCGTGTTCAGAAAATCATCGAAGCTGGCATAGCCGGGGTTGTGCCAGTGAAACTGTTCGGTGACGCGGTGCAAATAGCCATGCTGCACGCCTGCCTGCGCTTCATCTTCGGTGCAGAAGGTCACATGCGCCGATGACAGATGGTTGTCGCGGGCAAGCTGGGCCAGCGCTTGCAGAAGCGCGGCCCGCCCCGCCGCCTCGAAACCGGGCCGGGTCAGCAGCCGCCGCCCTGTCGCCGGGGTGAAGGGCACTGCGATCTGCAATTTCGGATAATATCGCCCGCCCGCGCGGCTGTAGCCTTGGGCGAAGGCATGATCGAAGATGTATTCGCCCTGGCTGTGCGATTTGACATAGGTGGGGGCAGCGGCGATCAGCCGCCCGCCCTGATGCGCCAGCATATGGCGCGGCTGCCAGCCGCTGCCTGCGCCGACCGAGCCGGAATGTTCCAGCGCGTGCAGGAAGCGATGCGTGGTGAAAGGGTCGTGCGGGCGGCCGGATGCGCTTTCGGGGGTTGCGCAGCTGTCCCAATCTGCGGCCGATATCTGGCCCAGATCCTCCAGCAGCGTGACCGAAAGCGCATCCCCGTCCATTTTGGTTACAGCGCCGCCAGAACGGCCTCGCCGCCCGAAAGCTCGCATGTGCCGGGGCTTTCCTCGGCCTGCAGCAGCGTGACGACCCCATCTTCGACCACCATTGCATAGCGCTTGGAGCGGGCCAGAAGCCCCACTGGCGGCGCGTCAAAATCCATGCCGATGGCCTTGGTAAAGCTGCTGTCGGCATCCGACAGCAGTGTCAAACCGGCCTCTGTCGCGCCGGTGGCCTCGCCCCAGGCTTTCATGACGAAGGGGTCATTGACCGAAACACAGATGATCTGCTTGACGCCCTTTTCCACCAGCGCATCCTTGGTGCGGATGAAGCTGGGCACATGCGCGGAATGGCAGGTGGGGGTATAGGCACCTGGCACGGCGAAGATCACCAGCTTGCGCCCTGCGCTCAGCGATGACAGCGCGACCTGTTCCGGCCCGTTATCGCCGATGCGTGTGAAGCTGGCGTCTGGCAGCCTGTCCCCGGTCTTGATGGTCATTACGGTAATTCCTCGTATTGTTGTGTTTGTTGCATCTTGGGATATAGGGTCGGCGCAGCAGGCGGCCAGTGGCGGAAGGGCAGAAGATGGACAGGATCGTTGTTGTGGGTGCTGGGCAGGCAGGGGCGTCGCTGGTGGCGCGACTGCGCCAGAAGGGGTTTGGCGCAAAGATCACCCTGATCGGCGAAGAACCCGTGCCGCCCTATCAGCGACCGCCGCTGTCGAAAGCCTATCTGCTGGGCGAGTTGAGCCAAGAGCGGCTGTTTCTGCGCCCCGAAAGCTTCTATGCCGAACATGACATCGATCTGCGTCTTGGCGTGCCGGTCAGCGCGATAGACCGGGGCGCGCGGGTGGTGCGGCTGGGGGATGAAACCCTGCCCTATGACCATCTGGCGCTGACCACCGGGTCGGTGCCGCGCCGCCTGCCCGCCGCTATCGGCGGCGATCTGGACGGGGTGCATGTGGTGCGCAGCATTGCCGATGTCGATGGTATGGCGGGCGAATTTATGGCCGGGCGCCATGTGGTCATTGTGGGGGGCGGCTATATCGGGCTGGAGGCCGCCGCCGTCGCCGCGCAAAAGGGGCTGGATGTGACAGTGGTGGAACTGGCCCCGCGCATCCTGCAACGCGTCGCGGCGTCTGAGACATCCGACGCGCTGCGCGAATTGCATCAGGCGCATGGGGTGCGGATACTGGAGGGGACGGGGCTGGAGCGGCTGGAAGGCCAAGGCCGCGTCAGCGCGGTGCGGCTGGCCGATGGCGGCAGCCTTGCGGCGGATTTCGTGATTGTGGGCATCGGCATCCTGCCCGATACGCGTCTGGCCGAAGCGGCTGGGCTGGTGGTCGAAAACGGCATCGCAGTGGATGAATTCGGGCGCAGCAGCGACGCGCATATCTGGGCGGCGGGGGATTGTGCATCCTTCCTGTTTCGCGGCCAGCGGATGCGGCTGGAATCAGTGCAGAACGCCATTGATCAGGCCGAGGCCGTGGCCGACAACATGCTGGGGGCGCAGGCGCCCTATCTGCCGCTGCCCTGGTTCTGGTCGGATCAGTATGATCTGAAATTGCAGATCGCGGGGCTGAATACCGGCTATGACCGCGTGGTGGTGCGCCACGCCGGGGCGCGCAGCCACTGGTATTTCGCGGGCAACCGGTTGCTGGCGGTGGATGCGCTGAACGACCCGCGCGCCTTCATGCTGGCCAAGCGCCTGCTGGCCGAGGGGCGCAGCCCCGATGCGACCGCGCTTGCCGACCCGGCCACCGATTTGCGCAGCCTGCTGCGGCCATGAGGATCATCGGCGGCAAATGGCGTGGGCTGAAGCTGGCCGAGCTTGGCGCAGGCGACGCGCCCGCGCATCTGCGCCCGACTTCCGACCGGGTGCGCGAGGCGATCTTCAACCTGCTGATCAATGCGCATGGGGTGGCGCTGGACGGCGCGCGCGTGCTTGACCTGTTTGCAGGCACTGGTGCGCTGGGGCTGGAAGCGCTGTCGCGCGGGGCACAAAGTTGTATATTTGTAGATGATGGGGCGAAATCCCGCGCGATCCTGCGCCAGAACATTGAAAAGATGAAAGTGATGGGGGTGGCGAAGCTGCTGCGCCGCGATGCCACGCAACTGGGCCAGCACCGGGGAACCCCTGTCGATCTGGTGTTTCTGGACCCGCCCTATGGTATGGCGCTGGGGGAGCGCGCGCTGGCCTCGGCGCGTGCGGGCGGATGGCTTGGGCCGGGGGCAGTTCTGGCCTGGGAAGAGGCCAGCCCCCAACCCGCGCCCGAAGGGTTTGAGCTGATCGACCAACGCCGCTATGGCGAAACCTGGGTCACGTTCCTGACCCATGCCGCGGTTTGAAGCGGGCCTCTCGGCCCGCTGCCTTCGGCGAGAGTATTTGGCGCAAGATGAAGTCAGGGGCGGATCAAGAGTTTATCTGGCGCAAGTTGATTGGAAAAGGCTTTAGCTGCCCGCCAAGGCCCGCGCGCCGTCAACCGTCAGCCCCGGCGACAGCGCGTCAGGGTCAAGCACCAGTTCGATCAGCGCGGGAACCCCGGCCTGTTGCGCGCGTTTGAGTGCGGGCAGGAACTCTTCGGTGCGGGTGACGCGCTCGCCATGCCCGCCATAGGCGCGCGCTAGGGCGGCATAATCGGGGTTGAACAGCTCTGTCCCGCTGACGCGCGCAGGATAGGTCTTTTCCTGATGCATGCGGATGGTGCCATACTGGCCGTTATTGCAGATGATCACCACGATATTCGCGCCATATTGGCGGGCGGTGGAAAGTTCATTCAGCGTCATCTGGAAACAGCCATCACCGGCAAGGCAGATCACCGGGCGTTCACGGTGTTCAAGCTTCGCGGCAATTGCGGCCGGGAAGCCATAACCCATTGACCCCGATGTGGGCGCAAGATGGCCGGGAAAGGCGCGCGCGCGCAGGTAGCGATGCAGGAAGGCCGCGTAATTTCCTGCGCCATTGGTGACAATCGCGTTGTCTGGCAGGCATTCGGAAAGCTGGTGGATCACCTGTTCCAGCTTGACCGCGCCGGGGGTTTCGCGCGGGGTGATCCAGTCCAGATAATCAGCCCGCGCGGCGCGGGTCCAGTCGGCCCAGTCGGGATGGGCGGGGGCGTCGCGCTGCGCCAGCCTTGCGATGACATCCACCGCAGGCGCGGCCAGCCCCAGATCGGGGCGGAAGACGCGGCCAAGCTCGTCAGGGTCGGGGTGGATGTGCAGGATGGTCTTGCCGGGGCTGGCCGGGTCCACCAGCTCATAGCCGCCGGTCACGATATCACCCAGGCGCGACCCCAGCACCAGCAGGCAATCGGCCTTGCGCAGCCTTTGGGCCAGTTTCGGGTTCATGCCCACTGCCAGATCACCGGCATAATTGGGGTGGCGGTTGTCGATGCGGTCCATGCGGCGGAAACTGGCGCAGACGGGCAGGCCGAAATTTTCGGCAAAGCGCGCCAGATCCTGCGCCGTCTGCGCTGACCAGACCGACCCGCCCGCGATCACCAGCGGGCGCCTGGCGCGACACAGCATGTCCAGCACCGCGTCGATCTGTTCGCCGCAAACCGAGGGCGGGGTGGGGGCCACGGGCGGGATATCCGCCACATCGGCGCGCGCCGACAGGATGTTTTCGGGCAGCGCCAGCACCACCGGGCCGGGGCGGCCCGATTGCGCCTGATGAAAGGCGCGGCTGACATATTCGGGCAGGCGGTCTGTATGGTCGATCTCTGCCGCCCATTTCGCCAGCGGCTTGAAGAATTCGCGGTAATTGACTTCCTGAAACGCCTCGCGATCGCGGTGGCGGTTGTCGATCTGGCCCACAAACATGATCAAGGGGGTGCTGTCCTGCCGCGCCACATGCACCCCGCATGATGCGTTGCTGGCCCCCGGCCCGCGGGTGACAAACACAACCCCCGGCCGGCCGGTCAGCTTGGCATGGGCCTCGGCCATCATCGCTGCCCCCCCTTCATGGCGGCAGACGATGTTTTCGATACCTGATCCGTACAGCCCATCGAGCGCGGCCAGAAAGCTTTCGCCGGGGACGGAAAAGACGCGCCGCACCCCTTGGGTCTTCAACTGATCGACAAGTATCTGCCCGCCATGCCGGTCTGCCATGATCCCTCTCTTCCTTCACATGTTCAGGGGCAGTCTGGGCAATAAAGCCAGCCCATGCAAGCCAGAGCGGTTGCTTTTCGCGGCCTGGGGCATAGCTATGTTGCAACTGCAAAATGGATGGAGCGATCATGTCAGAGTTGAAACTTGTCGGGATTTGCGGGTCGCTGCGCAACGAGTCGTGGAATCGCAAATTGCTGCACGAAGCGCGCGCGGCATTTGGCCCGGCGGATTATGCCGAGGGGGATCTGCGCCTGCCGCTGTTTGACGCGGATCTGGAAGCCCAGGGCACGCCCCCCGCAGTCACAACGCTGAAAGACCTGATTCGCAGTGCCGATGCCGTGATCATCGCCTGCCCCGAATACAACAAGGCACCCCCCGGCGTGCTGAAAAACGCGCTTGATTGGCTCAGCCGGGGCGGTTCACCCTGGACCGACAAGCCGGTGGCGATTGTCTCTGCCGCCGGGGGGCGTGCGGGGGGAGAGCGCACGCAATTCGCGCTGCGCCTGATGATGGTGCCGTTCCGCCCCAGATTGTTGCAGGGGCCGGAAGTGCTGGTCGCCCGCCCTGCCGGGGAATTCGACGATCAGGGCCGCCTGGCCAATGAACGCTACGCCAGGCAACTGGGCGAATTGATGCAGGCGCTGCGCCGCGAAGCCCTGCACGCGCGCGCATAGCGGGCAATTGCGCAAGGGGGGGTTTGAAACTGCCGCGACGCCCTTCTATAGCTTGATGCAAGTTTCCTGATGCCGAGGTGCGCCCATGTCCAACCCCACTGCTGCGATGCTTGTCATCGGTGATGAAATCCTGTCCGGGCGCACGCGCGATGCGAATATGTATCATCTGGCAGGGCAGTTGACCCGGCGCGGGATCGATCTGCGGGAAGTGCGCGTGATCTCTGACCGGCATGAACAGATCGTGGCGGCGGTGAATGATCTGCGCGCGGGCTATGATCATGTGTTCACCTCTGGCGGGATCGGGCCGACGCATGACGATATTACCGCCGATGCGGTGGCCGCGGCCTTCGGTGTCGGGCTGGATGTGCGCGAGGATGCCCGCGCGATTCTGGCTGCGCATTATGAACGCACCGGGCTGGAACTGAACGCGGCACGGCTGCGCATGGCGCGCATCCCCGACGGGGCGGCGCTGATCGACAACCCTGTTTCCAGCGCGCCGGGTTTCAGCTTGGGCAATGTGCATGTCATGGCCGGGGTTCCGGCGGTGTTTCAGGCGATGGTGGCCGCGGTGCTGCCCGCGCTGGCGGGGGGGGATGCGCTTTACAGCCAGAGCCTGACGATCCAGCGCGGCGAGGGAGAGATTGCCGCCGATCTGGGCAAGCTGGCGCAGGCGCATCCCGAATTGTCGATCGGCTGCTACCCGTTTCAGCGTGACGGGGCGTTCGGGGCGAATGTGGTCATTCGCGGCTCGGACGCGGCGGCCGTTGATGCCGCGATGCTGCGGTTAAGCGAGATCTTCCCAGAGGTGTCGGGGTGATCACCCCCGCCGCCGAGGCGCTGTTTGACGCGATGGATGCGACATGGCCTGCCCACAGGGTCATGCCATGTGATGGCTGGCTGATCCGCGATGGTTCGGGCGGTGGCAAGCGCGTCAGCGCGGCCAGCGCGGTCGCGGACAGCCCCGATATCGATGCGGCAATCGCGGCGATGCGCGCGATTGGCCAGACCCCGCTTTTCATGCTGCGCGACGGCGGGGGCGCGCTTGATGCCGCCCTTGCCGCGCGCGGGTTTGATCTGCTGGACCCAAGCCTGATCTATCTTGCCCCTGCTTCGACGCTTGCGCAAAAGCCCCCTCATGTCAGCCTGTTCCCGGTCTGGCCGCCCCTGGCGATCATGCGCGATATCTGGGCCGAGGGCGGGATTGGCCCGGCGCGGTTGCAGGTGATGCCGCGCGCCTGCCAGCCCCTGACTGGCTTCGCCGCGCGCCATGATGACCGCGCGGCAGGGGCGGGATTTTGCGCTGTGGCCGGGCCGATTGCAATGCTGCATGCGATAGAGATCGTGCCAGGCCAGCGCAGACGCGGCGTGGCCGAAAACATGCTGCGCGGGGCGGCGCATTGGGCGCGTGAACATGGTGCCGACTGGCTGGCCCTGGCCGTGACCGAGGCCAACGCGCCTGCCCGCGCGCTTTATGAAAAGCTGGGGATGCAGGTCGCGGCGCGTTATCATTACCGACAGGGAATTGAGGGAGGAGAGGAATGATCAAGACCCAAGTGACGGCGTTGGATTTGCCCGCCATCGACCCGCTGCCAGAGCGCACAGCCGCCTATCTGGCCAAGGCCGAGGAAAAGCTGGGGATGGTGCCCAATGTGCTGCGCGCCTATCTGTTCGATATCGGCAAGCTTGATGCCTTTGTCGCCATGTATAACGATCTGATGCTGGGCGAGAGCGGGCTGAGCAAGCTGGAGCGAGAGATGATCGCGGTCGTCGTGTCCTCGATCAATCGCTGCTGGTATTGTCAGGTCGCCCACGGCGCGGCCGTGCGCGACTTGTCGGGCGATCCGGCCCTGGGCGAGGCGATGGTGATGAATTATCGCGCCGCACCGCTGGATGCGCGCACCCGCGCGATGCTGGATTTCGCAGCCCTTGTCACCGAAGCAAGTGCAAAAGTCAGCGAAGCGGATCGCGAGTCGCTGCGCGCGCATGGCTTCAGTGACCGAGATATTTTCGACATCATCGCCGTGGTGGGGTTCTTTTCGATGAGCAACCGCGTGGCTTCGGCCACCGGCATGCAGCCCAACCCCGAATATCACGCAATGGCGCGGTAGCCTGGTTGTGGGGGGGCTTACACAGCGCCCGGCTGATTGGTTCGAGGGAGCGCTGTGGCGCGTGACGCAAAAGCGCCCTCGGTCGCGTGCCCACCCGCCCGCCCTTGCACGCGCCCTCGGGCGCTGCCCGCGCGTGGCCCGCGTGGGCGGGGCAACAGCGCTATTCGCCAAACAGCATTATGAGCATAAGCCGCGTGGCCCGCGCGGGCGGGGCAACAGCTTTTGACATCCGACGTGATCCGCCGGGTGGCGGATTTTTGGATATTTGGACAAGGGTGAAAGAGGTTATGGTTGCTGCTATCCTGCGCGGTCGAACAACCCGCTGACCGCGCGGCGCATCACGTTGCTGGTGCGCGGGCGGGGCAGGGCGGCGAAGGGCAGGGGGCGGCAGATTTCCATTGCGGCAATGCCCAGCCTTGCCGTGAGCGCGCCATTGACCACCCCTTCGCCGAAGCGGCGCGAGAGTTTCGACAGCACCCCGCCAGAGGCGACCGAGCCGATCATGTCCTCGCCCACCGCCACCGCCCCGGTGGCCAGAAGATGGGCCACCACCCCGCGCAGAAGCCGCAGACTGCCCAATGCGCCCGCACGCCCGCCATAAATTTCGGCAATGCGGCGGATCATGCGCAGATTGGTGACAAGGGCGGCCAGCACATCGACCAGCGCCAGCGGGATCATCGCGGTCAGAAGCGCGACCTGACGCGCGGCAGCTTCGACCTCTGCCCGCGCCTGCTGATCCAGCGGAGCCATCAGCGTGGTCTCAGTCACCCCCAGCAGCCCGTCGGCATCGGGCTGATCGGCGCGCAGCTCTGCCAGCCGCTCGCGCGGCCAGCGCATGTCCGGGCGCGGGGCGTAAAGCGCGGCCAGATCGCGGCACAGCCGCTCAGCGCGGGCGCGGTCATCTGCTTCAAGCGCGCTGGCGGCGCGGTTGCGCAGCGCCTCGATCCGGCGCAAGCGGCGAAAGCCCGCCCATTCGCGCAAGGCCAGTAGCAGCGCGGCCAGCACCAGCACCGCCAGCAGCCCCGCGGCCGCCCAGCCCAGCCATTGGTTGCGCGCCAGAAGGTTGGTCACGAAATCCCATGCCGTGACCGACAGGACCAGCGTCACGAAGCCCAGGAGCGCCGCCCATCCAAGCTTTGCCCAGCGGCTGAGCCGCGCGCGGCCCGCGCGCAGCGCAAGCTGCATTGCCTGCCCATCGGGCGGGGGCGGATCATCGGGCAAAGGCGGCGCGCTGTCCGGGCGCGCAGGACCCAGATCAGAGAGGTCGAAGAGAAACGGGTTCTTGGGGCTCATCGCAGCAAATCTCCGATCAGGAATTCGGCGGCGCGGTCCAGCCTTATATGCGGCAGGCCATCACCCGGCCCGCGCGACAGGGGCGCAGGGGCGAAGCGCATGATCTGGTAATCGGCATCGAGCCAGCGTTCAGCGCCTGACTGCGCGGGGGCCAGTATCTGCATCGGGTCATCGGGCAGGGCACCGGCATAGAATGCCGCCTGCCTGCCGGTCTCCAGCAACCTGCCGCGCACGCAGTCATAGCTTTCGCCATCGCGCTGATGCTGTTCCTCGATCGTGGTGCGCAGGGCGGCGATGGCCAGCGCCTCGGTGCGGGCACCCGAAAAGGCGGCGCGGTCGCGCGCGCGGCGCAGCAATGCGGCCATGATCGCGGTCAGCCTGGCGTGCTGGCTGTGATGCAGATGGTCGGCCTTGGTCGCGGCAAAGAGGATGCGTTCGACCCGCTTGCCCCCCATCAGCCGGGTCAGCCAGGCATTGCGGCCGGGGCGAAAGGCCGCCAGTAATTCGGTCATGGTCTGGCTAAGGCGGTCCACGGCTTCGGGGCCAGCATGGATCGCGCCCAGAATATCGGCCAGCACCACCTGCCGGTCGATGCGTGCGAAATGGTTGCGAAAGAAGGGCCGCACCACCTGCGCCTTGTAGGCGTCATAGCGCCGCGCCATTTCGCGCGCCACCGAGCCGCGCCCGCCCGCGCCCGCAAGCGGCACAAAGGTCAGAACCGGCGAGCCTTCCAGATCCCCCGGCAGCAGGAAGCGCCCCGGCGTGATATCGGGCAGCCCCTGGGCGCGGGCGGCGCGCAGATAGCCGGTGAAGCTATGGGTCAGGGCTTGGGCGCGCGCTTCATCATGCGGCCCGGCGGGGTCGGTATCGGCCAGCCGGGTCAGGAATTCGGTGGCAAAGCTGCGCTTTTCCATCCGCGCCAGTGTCTCGGCCGCCCATTGCTCATAGCTCTTGTCCAGCAGCACCAGATCAAGCAGCCATTCGCCGGGGTAGTCGATGATGTCGATATGCTGGATGCGCGCACTGCGCAGCCCGCCCAACAGCCCGCCGGGGCGGATACGGAAAGAAAGCCGCAATTGCGAGATCTGGCGTGTGCCGTCGGGCCAGTGCGGGTCTGGCCCGGTCAGCGCGGCGAGATGGCGTTCATAGTCGAAGCGGGGCAGCGTGTCATCGGGCTGGGGTTGCAGAAACGCGGCTTCGATATGTCCGCCCGATACTGCCTGCATCCGGCCCATGCGCCCGCGATTCAGCAGATTGGCCACCAGCGAGGTGATGAAGACGGTTTTGCCCGCGCCGCTTAGCCCCGTGACACCAAGCCGCAGGCTGGGTTGGAACAGGGCTTCGGACACTGTGTTGCCAAGGCTGGCGGTGACAGTTTCAACGCCGCGCAGCACCCCATCTGTCAGTCTGCCGATCACCATGCGCCACCCCGCCATCACAGGGCAAAACATAAGCGGGCGCAGGCGCGGATACCAGAGTCAGTGCCAGGAAAAGAAATCACCGGGCGCGCGCGCGCGCAGGCGTCGGGCCAGTTCCCGGCCCAGCTCCGCACCACCCGTCAGCGGCGCGCGGCCTTCTTCAAACAGGCGTTCCGACCCGTCAGGGCGCAGGATTTCCCCGCGCAGCCAGATGTCAGACCCGTCAATCAGCGCCAGCCCCGCAATCGGGGTTTCGCAAGAGCCGTCAAGCGCGGCCAGAAAGGCGCGTTCAGCGGCCAGCCGCAGCGTGGTGTCATGGTCATTGAGCGGGGCCAGCAATTGGGCCACGCTTTCATCATCGCTGCGCCGTTCGATGCCGATGGCCCCTTGTGCTATGGCGGGCAGCATCTCTTCGGGGTCGATGGCCGATTGCGCAATCTCGGTCATGCCCAGCCGCCGCAGCCCTGCCATTGCCAGAAAAGTGCAATCGGCCACGCCATCATCGAGCTTTTTCAGCCGCGTCTGCACATTGCCGCGAAATTCGACCACCTTCAGATCGGGGCGGCGGCTGAGCAGTTGCGCGCGCCGCCGCAGGCTGGAGGTGCCGACAATCTGACCCGCTGCCAGATCAGCCAGCCTTGTGACCTTGCGCGACACAAACGCATCGCGCGTATCCTCGCGCGGCAGGTAGCAATCCAGCACCAGCCCGGCGGGTTGTTCGGTCGGCATGTCCTTCATCGAATGCACGGCGATGTCGATGCGCCCGGCCAGCATTGCCTCTTCGATTTCCTTGGTGAACAGCCCCTTATTGCCGATTTCCTTCAGCGGGCGGTCGGCATCGATCATGCCGCGGTCATCGCCGGTGGTCTTGATCACCACGATCTCGAAGGCCGCATCAGGCAGATCATGCGCCGCCATCAGCCGCGCGCGGGTTTCATTCGCCTGCGCCAGTGCCAGCGGCGAACCGCGCGTGCCGATCTTCAGGGGCTGGTCGGGGGTCGGAATACTGCGTGTCATGGCGCGTGCTTAGCGCGCGTGTCGCAGGCTGGCAAGCCGATGTCGTCTTGACATCATGCGCGGCTCTTGTGACGAGGGGCCAAGCCAAGACGGAGCAGCGCCATGACAACACCCCCGCCCGCCAAGACCATTCTGCGTGCCCTGGCCGGAGAGGCGCTGCAAACCCCACCCATCTGGATGATGCGGCAGGCCGGGCGCTACCTGCCCGAATACCGCGCCACCCGCGCGCAGGCGGGTGATTTCCTGTCGCTGTGCTACAACCCCGAACTGGCCGCCGAAGTCACGCTTCAGCCGATCCGGCGCTATGGCTTTGACGCGGCGATCCTGTTTGCCGATATCCTGCTGGTGCCGCAGGCGCTGGGGTCGGATCTGTGGTTTGTCACCGGCGAAGGGCCGCGCCTGTCCACCATCACAAATCAGGCCGGGGTTGATGCGCTGCGGCCGGCAGATGCGATTCATGACACGCTTTCGCCGATCTATGAAACCGTGCGCATCCTGTCGCGCGAATTGCCGCCCGAGACCACGCTGATCGGCTTTGCGGGCGCACCCTGGACAGTGGCCACCTATATGATTGCCGGACGCGGCACCCGTGATCAGGGACTAGCGCATCAGATGCGGCTGGAAGCGCCCGAAGCCTTTGACGCGCTGATCGCGCGCATCACCGAAGCAACCATCGATTACCTGTCGATGCAGATCGAGGCCGGGGCCGAAGTGGTCAAGATTTTCGATAGCTGGGCCGGTTCGCTGCCTGATGATGCCTTCCAGCGCTATGCGGTGGCGCCCGCGCGCCAGATCATCGCGGCGCTGAAAGCCCGCCACCCCGGCATTCCGGTCATCGCCTTCCCGCGCGAAGCAGGGCAGGGCTATATCGGCTTTGCCAAAGCCACCGGGGCCGATTGCGTGGCGTTGGACAACTCCGTCAGCCCCGAATGGGCCGCAACCCATGTGCAATGCGACGGCTGCGTGCAGGGCAATCTGGCCTCGGGCCATATGGTGACAGGGGGGCAGGCGCTGATTGACGAGACGCGCCGCATCGTGCGGGCGTTCCGCAAGGGGCCGCATATCTTCAATCTGGGGCATGGCATCACCCCTGACGCCGACCCCGACAATGTCGCGCTGATGATCGAGACCGTGCGCAACTGCAAATGACATGAAAACGGGCGGCCCGGCGGGCCACCCGTGACAGCGTCAGTGCGCCAGTTGTCAGCCGCGCTATTCTTACGGCAGGATCACCGCGTCGATCACATGGATGACGCCATTGCTGGCTTCGATATCCGCCTGCACGACCGATGCGCCGTCAATCGTCACCCCGTCATCGCCCGCGCAGACAGTGGCCATTGCGCCATTTACGGTTTCCACATCCGTGCAGCCCGCTGCCAGATCGCCTGACATCACGGCACCCGGCACGACATGATAGGTCAGAATGCCGGTCAGGGCGGGAATGTCTTCCAGCAATGCCTCGACCGTGCCTTCGGGAAGGGCGGCAAAGGCATCGTCAGTCGGCGCAAACACTGTGAATGGGCCATCGCCTTTCAGCGTGTCCACCAGACCGGCTGCGCTCACGGCTGCGACCAGCGTCGAAAACGCCTCGTTGCCCGCGGCGATGTCAACGATGTCGGGGCTGTGCCCGTGATAATCGGCGGCAGCCGGGGCTGCGAGCGCGGTTGCAAAAGCGGCAGAAGTCAGGACAGTTCTCAGCATCGTAAATCCTCCATTTGGTCATCTGCGTGATGACATCCGGGATTACGATGCGGCCAACCCGCCGGATCAGCCCAACATTTTCTTGAGCGGTCTTTACAATCAGGGCCGCAGCGCTAAGCCGCTGCGGCCGGAATCATCAACTCACAATGATGTGCAGGGATCAGTCCGGCGCGACCGAATCCGCTACGATCTGCTGAAGCAGATGATTGACGGGCCGCATGGCAGGGTCGTCCGATTCGCGATAGCCCACAAAGACCGGCGCGCCCTCTTCGGCGGATTGATAGACATAGATGTTGTAGGGGCAATACTGGATGTTGCGCAGGTTGCGCTCCATCGTTTCGCGCGACAGGCTTGCCGAGCAGAAGGAAAAGATGCGCGCGTCGGAAAACAGATCGACCGTGCCGCCGACATCGTCCTTTGTGCGCGCCAGCATAGCGCCAACAAAGCTGACATCGTCGATCACCAGCCCCTGATTCGTGATGGCCAGCTCGACATTGAAGATGACATCTTCAAAATCGGCGTCCACATCCAGGGTAAAGAAGCCGTCCGCCAGCGCGGGGGTGGCAAGCGACAGGGCAAGGGTGGTTGCGATGATGGAATGCCTCATGGAATCTCCTCATTTCCGGTGTTTGAACAGCTGTTGCAGATGCCACTTTAGCGCGGCGCCGGTGATTCCTCTGTGATTTAGGTCAAACCGGCGGGCGGCATTGATCGTGCAGGAAATTTTACGCAACCCGGACTGCCTGCATGCGCAGCATTCTTGCCAAACAGGCGGTTATGACGGGCAGGTGACAGATTTTTTCCGAAATCCGGCTTTTTCCTCTTGCGGTGGAATGTTTGATTGCCTAGATAGCGCTTCACCGGCGGCGGGAACGCGGCTGGTTGCGGCGGGGGCCTTGCTGGTCTGGAAGTCGCTTGATAAATCGGAGGCATGGTTGCATGGGGTTGCGCCTTGAGTTTGGCGCTGACTTCGTGTTTTTTTGTCTCTGTTGCTGTTTGACATGACTGGTTTTTGAAGAGATATGTGGGCGGTTTGGTCTGTTTTCGATGGATCGGCCTGACACATATCAGCCTTCTAGTGCTGCTTTCGGGTGGTGCGATGATGAGGGTGTCAGCTTCACTGTTTTGCGGCTTTCGGATCTCTTTGGAGACGAGAGCACAGAACAGAAGATGATGCATCTGGATGGATAATCCGGATGTGTTGATATGTGCTTGGGTTTGACGTCAAGGATACGGACTTTGGTCCGTTTCAACTTGAGAGTTTGATCCTGGCTCAGAACGAACGCTGGCGGCAGGCTTAAC
>JAFIEF010000116.1 GCA_020832655.1 Paracoccaceae bacterium | reverse complement strand
CGTCAGGCTCATAACCTGAAGGTCACAGGTTCAAATCCTGTCCCCGCAACCAAATCTTCCCCATATATCAATGGCTTAGAACCCGAGCGTTTCACTCGTGTATAAGGCGTTACAATTCTGGTCAACGCCTGGTCAACATTTGACGTGTCCGCCTGCGCACCGAAATAAACTATCATGGGAGTCCGGTTTCAGGTTCGGTATTTCTTGTGGCGATCGGCCTCAGACTGATCTGTAATTCACCGAGCGCCTCGTCTGAAAGTTCATCGCGCGCCTTGTCCAGAAGAGCAAGAAGATCGTCCTGGCGAGGCTGGCCGAATGCGAGCCTGTAGATGGCCACCGATCGTCGCAACCATGAGAGTCTCTTCTCCTCGCGACTGAATGGCAGAGACAGGATGTGACGCTCCACCTTCACCGGACCATCAAGCACCCAGAACGGTTCCAGGTCGCCTTCCCGTGTCGCGCGCTCATGCGCGACGTCGAACATGGCTGCCCAAGGATCGATCATCATGCCTTCGTGGATGGTGTCGGAAAAGCCTGCGACAAGGTTCAGGCGTACGGCATGGTTCTTGTAGCGATGGACGCGGCCTTCACGCTGTTCCATGTCAACAGGATTGCCAGGCAGGTTCCAGTGCACGATGCGGTGACAGTAGGGATGGAAATCCAGCCCTTCCTGACCGACCGAGGTCGAGGCAAGGACGAAAGGCCGGAACGGCGAGTTGAACGCCGTGCGGACGAGGCCAGTGCGGGCCACGCCGGTTTCATGCTCACCCTTTTGCGTGAGACGCATCGCGAAGCGCCCGCGGAGGGTGATTGGATGCGTCTGCAGGATCCTGCCGCGTCGGACTGCGTAGTGGTTCAGTTCGATCTGCGCAGGCCGGAGGGACAGCGCTTCGGCCATACGCTCGGCGACGACTCGCACGGCTGACGCAGGTGGATGACCGATCTGGCCTTCGGCTTCGAAAAGCACATGGGCATACTCGTCCAGAACCGATTGCAGGTCGTGTTCGGCAGCATATCTCAGAACGGCTCGCCAGTAGACGTCACCGTCCGCGCGCAGGAGTGCCTGGGTTTCCGGCTGATTGAAGAGTGTCCGGAAGCCCATCCCGACATGCGCGGCTGCTGTCAGGAGGGCCGGATCGTCCAGTGGAAGGGCAGGCGCGATGCGCGACAGGGCGCGCAATGCGCAGGTCGCCGGGCTGCCCAGTGCGACGTCCACGAGGTGACCCAACAACTGCTCTGTATCCGTTTTGCCGAGCGCCTGTCTCGCCATGTGGTCGAGCTCGGCAAGGTGGTCGGGCCACGCTTCCTCTTCGCCCTCGGCGCGCAGATCGGCGCCTCTGAGCCATGATGGGAAGGCCGGGCTGTCCATGTCGAGCGCTGCCGGACTGCTCCAGTCCCAGCCTCCGTCTCCCGCCTCACTGCTGTTGTTCGCCAGCGCTTGTGCCAGGGGACGAAGCCTCGACGCGACTGCGCTCCGCAGTGCTTGAAGATCCGCAAACGGACCCTTTTCGCGGAGCAACTTCAGCGGGTCGGCAAGCACCGCCAGCCGGGGGGAAGGGATGACCAGTTGAAGCGCGCGCAGGCCGGCCAGACGCCCTTGTGCACGCCGGAACTGTAGCGGGCGTGTTGTCGGCAGCTCGGAATAGGCATGGCCCTTTCCCATGCCCATCTGCCGCTCCGCCTCGAATGACAGGAAACCCGCAATGGCGTCAGGCACCATGGTCCATTCAGAGAAGATCAGCATCTTGCTGACGGGTTGGCGCGCACCGAAATACGGCAGCGATGGCGCGATCCAGAGCCGCCGCGCCATGTCGTCGGCGAAGGAGAGATCGGCAAGCTTGCGCATCCGACCATTCGCCGGCGCGAGGGGGGCATAGTTCTCGATTGCCTGCGGGTCGATCTGAAGGCGGGTCGCAGCCTTCATTGCGGCACGCAATTCGGGCGATGGCGCCTGTGCCTGCTCCTTCAGGAGGTCGGCAAGCTTGTAGCCTCGCATCATGTTCAGAAGCCACGGTGACGACTTCCAGTACTCCACGGTGTTCGGGGCACCTGCCGCAGTGGCAACCGCGGCAATGGTGCGCGCTTCGATCAGGTCGTCCTTGCGCAGATCGACCTCGTGATGAACTTCGCGGATCATTGCGTCACGATCGGCAGTTTCGGCGACCCTTTCGGTTCGGGCGATCACGCGGCGCAGCTGTTCCTCCAGACCGAGGCGGATCGTCCGTGCCGTGTCGAACCCGGCGGGCAGTGCCTGCATCGCGCTCCGAAACCGGCGCATTTCGGCGGCGATCTCGTCCCGCCTCAGAGCGCCGTCCTCGGCGCCGAAGAGAAACTGCAGCACATCGAGGAAATCGCGATGGTGGTCACCGTCTTCCGGCGCATCGCCTGCCAGGGTCAGCATGCGATACGGTGTCGCCGATAGTAGTAACGTCTTGGAGGAATTGCCTGCCGCGTCGGTGTGGGTGAACAGCTGGCGCGCAAGATCGGCGGCCTCGCCGTCGCCGTGAAGCAGGTCGTGGAAGCGCTGGAACTCGTCCAGGATGATCAGATCCGGCTCAAGCGATTGCACCGAAGCCTGTGCCAGCATCCCGCGCAGTTCTCCGATCAATCCGGTGCAGGCATGGCGCAGATCACGGTCGACGTCCTGATGGCGCGCGACCTCGGCGCAGAGATCGTCGATCCGGCCGAGCAGGCCGGGTGTCCTGCCAACAGCTTCCTGAAACCTCGAGGAGATTTCGCGGTCTAGTGGGAGATCGGAGATGCGCTCGCATTCCTGCTTCCAACCAGTTTCGCCAGACCACCCCTGAAAGACGCGCCCGGCGTCCTCGGGAGCGGCCAGCTTGTCCTGCAGGAGTCGCAGGATCAGGGCGCGTTCGCGCGCCCAACCGCCCGAGGACTTGAGATCGAAGGTGGTACCGGGGGTCAGGCTGATGAAGTTCACCTTGTTGTGCCGAAGGCTGTTCGCGCCTCCGAGCACCAACGGCAGCAGGGTCAGTCGCGTGGGCAGAACCTGCGCCTCGCGCTCCATCACGTTCAGTCGGGCGAGGTTCTGCGCAGCGATGGCGCCGTTTGAGCAGACATAGATGATGTCGATCCGTGGAACCCGGTCCCACAGCGCCTCGATCGCGCGCGCGATCACACCCCGGGCGACCATCGTCTTGCCTAGCCCCACCTCGTCGGCCACGAGGAACTGGCGTGTTGCGTCCGGATCGGTATGCAGCCGACGGAAGACGTGATCGACCGTTGCGCGCTGGAAGGCCTTCAGCGGGGCCAATGCAGTGGTGGGGTCGAACCTTCCTTCAGCCACGGCGCGGTTCCTTCGGCAGGAGCTCGCGGAATACCTCCCACATAGCGGTGAAGCGCGGAGGGATCACCGGCTCGCCATCGACCCCACGGGCATCGCCGAGCCTGGCCATCAGCCGTTCTATGTCGTGCAGGCGCCGACCATCTCCCGAGAGCGATCTGACCATTTCCTCGAGGATCGGCGCATCGTCGGCGAAGCCTGCGAACCCCAGAAAATCACTCTTTCCACCACCTTTCAGGATCAGGTGCCCCGCAGCCTGGGCGTCGCCGAGAAGCAGCCGGATGTAGCGTAGGAATGCCTCCCGATTCTCGATGATCGTCCGCAGGATTTCGGCCGTGCGCGCCTCTGGCAGATCCTTCAGTGTGGCGCCCAGCGAGAAAACCATCTCGGTTCCGCTTTCAGCGTCAGTGAGCCGCAGCCCCAACCAGCGCGTCACATCGGCAAGGGCGAAAAAGCCCAGCGCGATGCCTTCGCGACCGAGGGGCTCTGAGAGAATGACGGCATGGTTCTGGCCCAGCGTCAGCGGCCAGATCTCGATGCGTTGCTTGTCGGGCAAGGCGACTTTCGGGCGCGCAGTCAGGGTCAGACCGATCCTGCCATCCTCGGTCAGGCTGCAGCGCAGCGTCAGATTGGTGCCCGCCAGCTTTCGGCGAGTGAGCTCCAGCCGCGCCTCGGCCAGCTGCGCGGGATCGGGTTCTGGCAGTGTGTCGGGGGGCGGCCAGGGGCGCAGGAATCGCCCCAGACGTTCCGGCGCCACATGGTCGGGCACCTGACCCATCCGGCTGGAGGGGCCCGAAAGGGTTGCAAACACCTCGACATTGCTGCCGTTCAGCAGTGCAGCGACGGTTGCATTGCCGGAGCCGACGGTCAACTCCGTCGTCGATTGTGGGCGGGCATAACGTTCCGTGACGAAGACCTTTGCATGCAGGCCCAGCGCGATGGAATCTGCGCCCTCCGTTTCGTCTCCGTCCTCGGTTTCTGCCAGGTCGTCGAGGACCATCACCTTCCCGAAGCGGCTCAGCACCTCGGGCGGTATCCGTGCCAGCTCCTCGCCCCGACTGAGCAGCCAGCACTCATCGGTTGGCAGCCCCTTCGTCAGCTGGAACAGCGCGTCCGGCGAAAGAAACGGCGAGACGATGCCCAGCGCATTGCCCACCCTTGGCCGGAACGGAGGTTGCCCGAGGCCATTCACTGCAAAGCGCAGGCGGCGCGCCCCGTCCGGCAGACTCGTCCAGACCGTGCGATCAAGATCACGAGCCAGTGCATCGGCGATCCTGCGATTGCGCGCGGGCGTCGGGCGGCCCCTTGCCATGCCGGGTAGCGCGCGCAGCAAGGTCGAAAGGGGAGCGTTGGCGGCCTGTGTCTCTGCCGACACCTCGCCGTCCAGCGTCAATGAGAGGTCCCAGCTGCGATCGGTTGTCAGGTTGCGCGAGAGGATGGCAAGCCGCAGCAGCGCGGGTCCGGTCCCGGAAAGGGGGACGAAGCGCAGGACCCAGATCTTGGGATGAAACGCGCCGCCGTGCGGTGCAAGCACTTCCGTCACCGTGTCCTCAAGGAGCGCAGTCAGCCGGTTCGCGGCACGAGGCTGCGCGGAAATGCGCCCGGCCTCGCAGAAGATCGCCAGCCGTTCGGCCAACCGTTCGAGCCCATCAAGCAGTGCGAGCGGCGTGTCGAGGACCTGCGCCCGGTTCTCAGCGGCCTGAAACGCCATCGTCGCCGGAATGACGAGGGCGGTCTCGAAGTCCAGCGAGTACGTCGTGGCGAGCGCTTGATCGACTTCGTACCCCTGCGGAGCACGCAGTATCTCGCCGTAAAGCGTCCGGTTTTCCGGGTCGAGCGCGCTGTCAGACGGCATCGGCGAGGTCCTGCAAGTGGCGTTGAACGACGGTCCAGCGATAGTTCAGGAGCCCTGCGCCCGATGAACCGCCCCAACGGGCAAGGGCTGCATCATTGGTCAGCCGTGCCTTCGGGCCCTTGAGTCGGGTTTCCCGACGCAGGATCAGGCCGCGCGCAACCGGGTCATCGCCAAGGGCCGTACCGTGCTGCACCAGCGCTGCCCATTCGGTGACGAAGGTGATCGTCCTCGGCGCGACACGGTGAATCGTCTGCGAAGTGAGTGACCAGAGCGCGGCGAGGTTCCAGCCGGCAGCAAGTCTTTCCGGGGCATCAGACTGCCACGCGCTGAGCCGTCTGCGGTACTCGGCTGCCTTTTCGTGCCAGTGGCTGCTGGCCGATGCCTGCATTGTCGCGGCACGCTCGGCCAGCATCAGGTTGTAGAGGAGGGAGGCCCCATTCATGATCCGGGCGAAACGCTCGGCCTGATCAACGATGGCGAGATTGCGTGGGCTCCACGTCGCCCGCATCGGATGCAGCCAGATCGCCGGAGCCTGCGCCTTGTCAGCGGATTGAGCCAATTCGTTGAACAGGCTTTCCCGCGCCGATATCGCCAAGCGGTCGCGTAGAAAGCCGCCCTCCTCGGGCGTGAGGCGAAATGTTGTCTTGTCGAGCAGGTCGTCCGGGGTTGCAGGCAGGCTTGGGGCCCACATTCCCGGCACATCTCCGGCAGCAAGGAATTCGGCTCGACCACCTGGCGAAGTCCGGATCCCAAGCGCGAGTAGCCCCGCCCAGTAGACATCACTCGGCAGACGCTTGAGGCTGTCGCGCGCTTCGCTGCCGATCACGTTCTCCGTTTCTCCGCCGCGGAGGAGCGCCGTGATTAGCTGGATTTCCAGTCTTCGGGCCTGGTCCGCACGGCCTCCGCCCCTTGCTGCCATGCGGTAGAGCCAGGGCACGAACATCATGTACCGAAGCCGCGTCTGGATCGTGCTCGTGCCGGGGAACATCAGGTCAGAGATGGCGTCACGCACCGAACCGAGCCCCAGTTCGTCGCGTGTCTCACTTTCGCTGAACAGGTCCATGATGCGCCGTGTCCGGTCGCGATCCGCCTGATCGAAATCTATCCAGGAAATTGCCGACATCAGTGGAGCTCGGTGCCGACTTGCCGTCGAACGGGGCGAAGGCAGCGGTAACGAATCTGTTGCCCTAGCCGCTCGGGGATAAAGGAAAGCTGCTCCTTCACTGGTGAGGCCCTCCCTCGAACCCTAGGTCCCTCAGCCTGGCGAGAAGGTCCATCGCGTGCTTGGCTTGGAAATCGGTCGGTATCCGCCGAGGTATCGAGGCACAGATCTGGAGGATCTGCATGTCCTTTGGAGTCAGCTTCCGCTCGCTCCGACCCCAGTTCATCACCGTGTTCCAGAAGCCCGCTCCGAGGCTTACGGCTTCGGTCTGGGCGTTGATGCCTTCGGTCATGACTTCTGACGCCCGCGCTGCCCGTCTTGTACCGCGCGCCGTCTCGACCAGCGTCAGGCAGCTGTCGAAATCCTCGGCGTAGTCGAGCTTTCGTCCCTTCAGGCCGTTCCAGCACGCCTGCTGCTTTGCCCATTCCGACATGTTCCGCACGCCGGATGGGGGGCGCGTGATCACTTCATGGGCTTCGGCCGCGGCAAGCAGCAAGGCGCGCTGCAAGGCCTCCGGTACCGATTGGCGTCGCCAGATGGCATCAAGATCGAGAGCCTGCTTTTCACCGTTGGCGTCGTGGAACACCTTCGCCATGGCGTAGGTTACGATGTTCGCTCGGTAGCCGCCCTCGTACCACGGCTGTTTCGGAACCTCGGCCTCGAGTTTCCGGAAGATTATGGCCTTGGCGATCAGTCGGCGGTACCAAAGCTCATCATATTTCGTGTCGCTCTTCGACCATGCTTCCCCGATCTCCTTCGCGAATTCGGCGAAGTTCTTCTGCGCGCCCCTAGAAACGATATGGGGATACCCTGCGGCCGAATACTCAAACTTGGCGAGATCCGTCTTGCTGAAGAGCTGCGCCTTGGGGAATTCGAGATCGAACTTTTTCTGCTGCGCAGGCGTCAGCTGTCCGCGCGCGTTGATGAACTGCCCGCGTGAGCGCTCGTAGAACCACTTGCTGTCGTGACGCTCCCCTTCGCGGGCGGTGAAGATTACGCTACGCGAGAACTGCTCGATCCGGATGTGGAAAGGGTGGTTCGAGAAGAAGTCTGCCGCATTCACCTTGTTCTGGGTGTTGGCGTATTCCGAAATCTTCGGCACGATGTCCTCCGACCGGTCCGGAGGGACCACCGTAAGCTTCATCTGCACGAATACCTGTGACAGCTGCTCGTTGGCTGATTTCAGGCCTGCATGGATGGTCCCTGTCGTCTGTGCTCCATTCACGATCTGCAGATTGCTGATTGATGCGATTGCAAGACCGTCAGCTGTACGGACACAGCTGACCCCATCTGCAATCGCAGACAGTCCATTATTGTAGGGAAAAAAGAGGTCGGGTTCTTCTTTCAGCGTCTTCTGGATTCCCTTGTTCGTCTTTGCCCGCGCCTGAAGGAAGGATCGCACGTTTGCCTCGAGAAGCCGCGCACCCCAGCGGTCGTAGATTGCTGCAAGCTGTTGGCCTGGGATGATTGCGAGGTAACTCTCCAGCGCTACTCCGCTCTGTGACGCCTTGAGTGCAGGCAGTGGCGAGCCAAAGTCATTCTGAAAGTCAATCAGCATGTCCTCGCGCGCCTGTCCCGCGCGATCAAAACGTTCGAAACGTGCGAGGTCCCAGACCGACCAGGTGATGGGGATTCCATCTGGTTCATCAAGCTTCAGATTGTCGTCACGACCGATATATATGCGATTGGAAATGAGGATCAGCTTGATCCGGGTGATTTGCTGCCAGGTCGTGATGATCAGATCAGATAACTGAAAGGCGGGGCTGACCTCACTCAGGGAGTCACGGAACTCTTCCTTCCTTGCCCTCTTCAGAAACCTGATAAGTGGATTGAAGATTGGTCGGACGTCCGCCTTGCCGAATGTCTGCACGTCATCCCTGTCCACAAAGTCGCAGACAATTAACCCCAGCACGCCATCGCTTTCCCGAGGATCTCCAGCATATCCGTCAACCCTCATTCTCTGAGAACCGGCACCGGTTTGAAAGAAAGCCCGATCAGCTGTTTCGAGTTCGCCTGCCTCCATGATGCGCTCGGCCATCCGGTCGAAGAATGCCTCGACCATCAGGACGCCGCTTGCATCGGCTTCCCGGCTGATATCAGCCATAAGATTCTGGTGGTACTCGTCAAGCTCACTCATCCTTCATCCTCTCCTGCGAAGCCCGCGCGAACCTGTTCCCAGTCCGTCCTGAACGGGGTGCAGGCCGAGAGCGCGAGCGCATAGGTGACGCCCGCGACACCGAGCGGTACGGGTGCGGCGATCCGCGGAAACCCGTCGGCGACCGCGTGGAATTCGGGCGTTGATACGATCCAGCGCCAGGCGGTGTAGTCATGCAGGGCGTCGTAGCCTGCGTCAGCCAGATGCAGGTCCCAGTCCATGATCGCAGAAGGTTCGGTCCGCTCGAGCAGGTCGGTAACTTCATCGACATGCTCTGTCAGTGTCTGGCCGTGGGGCGGCTGTACCTTGTCGACAGCGAGAACCCCCAGCCACAGGCGGCGCCCCGGAACGTCGGCGAGCTGATGTTCGCTCGTGATCTTGACGAACGGCTGCGAGGCCCCGCGTCTGGCCTTCACCTCGATGCAGTCCGACCTGAGCTCGAAGTCCTTCGGCGCGCCCGATGGCCCCGTCCACGCCGAAAGCGCCGGTCTTGTGCCCAGCGCGGCGATCAGGAGCTTCAGGACCTCGATCTCGCCGATCAGGCCCTTCTGGGCCTCTTCTGACAGGACCTCCAGCTTTCCGCCGCGCAAAAGGTAGTGCCACCTGAATGTGCGGCCGATGGCGCGCTCGAGGGCCTCGGGTTCGGTCTCGGCAAGCTCTCCCGCCGCCAGAACGTCGCGGCATAGGGTTTCGAACAGCTCCAGCTGTGCGTTGTCCTTCAGCCTGATGTAAAGGATCGGGCCTCCCGGCAGGGTCTGAAACCGGATCTCAAGGTTCCTGAGCTTGGGCAGATCGGGGGCTGGCTTCGGCAGTTCGTTCAGCTGCAGCACTAGCGCGACATCGGCCCGCGGCATCACGGCCCAGAACCAGTTCCACCGGGCAGAGGCCGAAACCCGCCGCGTATCGGTCTTTCCGACCTCGAGGCCGGACCATGGCGTGTCACTCGGTATCACCGCGCGCCTCCTCTTCGATCTCTTCCTCGCCGAACATCTCGCGCATGCGGATCGTGTTGACGACGTACTCGACGGTGCCGCCCTGAACATCGGACGGCGGGAAGCAGATGCTCCATGCGAGGACATTGCCCGGCGACTTCAGTTTCGGATCGTCCGGGATTGTCGGGTCGACGAAGCGCAGGATGATCAGGGGACGGCGGCCGGGTATCTCGCAGAAGATGCGCGGTGGCAGGGTTTTCGGGGGTTCACGCCCTTCGCGTTTGCACTCCTCGTGGAACGCCCTGACCGCCGCATCGATCTGTTCCGGGGTCAGGCCGACACGCTCGTCGCCCGGCGAACCGACGCGCCTGCTGGTGCCACTGATCGAAAGGACACCCTGACGCAGGTCGGTCTCACCGACCGATCGGCCGAAGGCGCGCATCCCGATCCCGGCCAGCTCATCCGGGGTCGCGTCTGCCTTCTGCGCGCTGGCAAGCAGGACGTCCCAGGCCTTGAGCTCGCTGTCAGCGCGGGCATCGATATAGTCGCTCATGAGCCGAGGATCGGTCAGGGGATCGGCGGCATCGGCGCGGAAAACCCGCAGGAAATCGCGCACGAGGTCGACGGGAACAGATTTGTAAAGTGTGCCCCTTGAGGGGCGGTCCTCTGCCAGCCCGCGGGCCTTGATGGCTGCCACCAGATCTCGTCCGGCCCTCCGGTTCCGGTCCAGCTGTTCGCGGTCATAGCGGATCCGCGTTGTTTCCACCAGCTTGCCTGCCAGCCCGACCTTCATCGGAAACTCGCGGCCCGTTCCCATCTTGTTGCGAGCGGTTACGATCAGAGATTCAGGATGGCTGCGCACCGCCAGCCCGAACTGCTCCGGCGTGGCCTTGGCCAGCTCCATCCGCTTCAGCTGTGCCTGCAGGTCGTCCATCGCCTCGTGGATGTGGGCATACCAGCCGACCCCGTCAGCTGGGATCCAGACCCTGCATAGGTCTTCGTACCCCGGGCGGTAGCCAAACCAGCGCCCCATCTGCATGAGCGTGTCGTACATCATGGAATTGCGCAGGAAGTAGCTGACCGTCAGCCCTTCCAGCGTCAGCCCGCGCGACAGGGAGAAACCGCCGACGGCAATCACGGTCACGCCGTGTTCCCCGCCCTGATCGTAGTCGAGCGGCTGTGATCGCTTCGATGCGTTGACCTCGACTACACGGGCTGCGACCAGGACTTCGTGCAGCCGCAACTGGACTGCGGGCCAGTCCGCTTCGTCCGCCTCGGCGTACTCGGCCTCCCATACCTCGTGCAGGGCCGCGATCTCGGGGTCCCGGAGGGCGCTCCGTCCCTTGCCGCCATCGACCGCGACCGCGTCCCTGATGCGGCCGACGATATCGGCCACGCGCGAGCGCAGGCGGCCCTGGACGTCCGTGAAGCGCGATGCGTTGATCAGCATGGACGCGTGCGCGGCCTGCTGTCCTCGCGCATTACGGATGGCCCGGGCCACGATGAAGGCGCGCACCGCACGCACGAGGCTGTCCGGCAGCACATCGACCGGATGGTCGATCTTGTGCTTCATCGGCAGGATGTCCTCGTTGTCGTCGATCAGGCGAACATGCTGATCGCGGGCATCGAGAAAGACCTTCTGCGCTCCGAAGTAGTTCGAAGGGGCATCGAGGCCGATGATGAAATGGCGCGGGAACAGATCCTGCTTCAGAGCCTCGTCATCGGTGTCCGGATCGATGAAGATGTTGGCAAAGGGCGTGGCCGTGTAGCCGACATAGCAGCTGCGGTGAAAGAGCGAGAGCAACTCGCGGATCTGGCCGTTGATTCTGGTGACTTCGTCGCGGGCATAAGCCGTGTTGATCGAGGCATTGTCGGCCTCGTCGTCGATCAGCAGCATCGGCTGGCTGACCATCTGCGTTCCCTGATGGACGGAATGCTCCTTGAGCCATTCCAGCAGGTTCTTCAGCGTGCTCGAGTTCTTCTTGATGACCAGGACAACGGGGACGTTGTACTGCCCGATCTGGCTGGTGTTGGTCGTTGCCGTCGCCTTGTTGAAATCACGCAGGGTGTTGGTCAGGGAAACCGGGAACTCCCGCTGGTCGAAGGTTCCGACCCCGATGATCTTCTGGCGCTGGGCCTTGTTCGCATGGGCGAGCCGCCCGGTGTCGCGGCCGATGAACCCTTCGTCGATCCGGGCCTGGGTCTGGTTGCGCAGGTTGTTGTGGATCCCCGCGATGACCACGATGAGGCGATACCCTGCATCCGCGGCCTTGCAGATCAGTCCGGTGTAATTCGCGGTCTTCCCGCTCTGGACATGGCCCACCACCATGCCGCGGCGGCTCCACGGGTTCGTGTTGTTGGGATCCCCGAGACGGTCGAGTACCCGGTCGGTGACCTCGTCGGTCGCGTCGATCACCGATTTCGGCAGCCCCTTCAGGTTCAGGAGCCTGCGGTACCGGCTCCAGTAGAAGTCGCCGACTTCGCCGTTGATCCGGGCGTCATGCAGCCACGGGCGGAAATCCTCGGCATCGACGATGGCGCCGAACCCCATGCTGATGCCGTATTTCTCCTCGATCAACCGGGCCAGTTCCTCGGCGTCGGCGTCCTCGACCTTGCCCGCGAACATCGGCGTATCGCGCAGCTGCGCAATGATCTCCCGGATCGACTGTGCGGTGTGCGGCCCCGTCTGGGAGGCCATGTACATCGACGTCATGCCTTCGAGGCTGCGCAGCACAGGGGTCATGGCTGTTCCTTCGCCTCGATGGTGCTGGCGATGATGCGCTGGGTATCCTCCCAGGCAGACCGGAAGGGGTCGACGTCCTTCATCAAGGCCATGATCTCCCTGATATCCTTCCGGGCCCCCATGAGCACGGTGAGCGTGGACTGAACGGCCTGGACCAGCGTGTCCTCATCCACGCGGTCAGGCACGATCTGCTCGGCCGTGCCAGCCATGTCCGCGTGCAGGGTTTCGACGGGGAGGGATGCGCCGACCAGCGCAATGCAGTTGAAGAAGCCGCGCCGGAGATCCGGGGGCAGGCTCTCGGCGAAATCGGCGAAGGCCGGGTGATCCGTGTTCGGGCGATAGCGAATCTGGCCGTCGGCCTGGATGCGATGCCACATCGGAAGCCGTTCGTGGTCGACAAGCTTCTGACCGCGCTTGCGGTAGGTCCGCTTGGACCCGTCCTGGATGCGCTCGATGACCTTCCTGAGCCGATCGCGGACAATCGGTGGCAACTGTGCCGACGATTTCTTGACGTCGATCTTCCAGTCAGCGTCCATGCTGTTGGGGATGTCGATCCTGACCCGGGACAGCTTGGTCAGTTCGGATTGTCGGCACAGACCGAACCATGTGCCGTGGAGAATCAGACGTCTGCCGCGATAGAGATAGAACCCCTGGGATTTCAGGTGCCCCTCGGGCCCGGCTATGTCCTCCCAGTCCGTCTTGCTCATCTGCTTGTGGTGCGGCAGCGTGAAGCTCTGGATTTCCACGTCGCCGCGGATAAGCGTCAGCCTTTCCTCGGGATCGGGTATCGTGGCCGGGTTTTTCTGCGCAAACGGGTCGAGTGGTCGCAGGAGGCGCCCGTTGAGAAGGACCCGGAGCGGTTTCGAGTCCTCCATGAACCGGTGGAACACCAGTCGCAGGTGCCGTTCTGTCTCGGCAATCCTCTGATTGATGACCTCGGCACGCTTTGCTGCATTGTGCGTGAAACCACCGGTCAGCCTGTCCAGCTTCTGCCAGAGGACGAGCGTTCCGGACTCGCCCAGCTTGTCGATCTCCGGAATGGCCGATGCATCGTCAGGAAGTTGAACAGCCCATTCGTTTCGTTCCGCCACATCATCGAGATCCCAGACTGCGGTGCTGGTCTTTCCGGCCTTTCGGGAAACCACGGTCAGCCGACGGCACTGCGAGAAGCTGGCACTTTTCAGACCAAGCCCGAAGCGCCCGAGATCGGGTTCGTCGCGCGTTGCCAGCGGATTTCGGCTTCCCGGTCGCATGGCGGCTATGAGCTCTTCCTCGCTCATGCCATCGCCGTCGTCGACCACGGCTATGTGCGGCTCTTCCGCGAAAGTCTCGGTGATGATCTGGATGCGGCGAGCGCCTGCCGTGATCGAATTGTCAATGATGTCTGAAATTGCGGTTTCGAGGGAATATCCGATATCCCTCAGACCCTCGATCAATGCCGCTGCGTGGGGAGTCGCATCTGCTCGTCTCGAGGAATCACTTCGCGGCATTCTAATCTCTCAGTGTATGTGCAGCACTACTCTGGCGCGAACAATTTAAGGTTACAACCCGTTCAAGAACGAGGGGTGTCAGCCTTTGTCAGGGATAAATTGATGATCATCGCGATCTGTCTTGCCAGAAACGGCGGCACAGCATTGCCGACCTGAACGTATTGCTGCGTCCGGTTGCCGAGAAACAGGTAATCGTCGGGGAAAGTCTGCAGCCTTGCCGCCTCACGTACTGTCAGACTGCGGCACTGGAGCGGGTCCGGATGGATGAAATAGTGGCCGTCTTTTGAGATGTGACTGGTCACAGTGGTGGCCGATCCGGCAGCCAACTGGACCCGGAACCGATCATTGAAAACGCCACTGTGCCAGTTGCGATGGTCCGGGCTGAGCGAGAGCGGAAAATCCGCCGCCTTCGGGCTGTATCCATGTACTGACCCGAAGACCGCTGCGAACAGGTAGCGCCCGAGGTCCGACGCCATGTGTCCACGTGTCTCGTGCTGGGCAATGCCGCGCAGGCCAACACGTTCGATCCAGCTCAGAAGCTCGTCATTCGAAGTGCCGTAGGCGTCAGGCAAGCATGAAGCCGCGCGATTGACTGGTGCCTGTTTCTTCAGTTTCGTTGCAACATCGCGGAATGCGTTCTCAAGCGGCCTGTCACCGACCGTCTTGAAGGTTTTCGTCAGCTGCTTCGCCGCGTCGATGACTTCACGACGCCACGCGGCTCCATCATCATGGCTGCGGCTGAGTCCACTGCGCAAGGGTGGCAGGTTCCCGATCATATCCTCGACCGTCCTCGGCAGGCCAGGAACATCGATTGATGTGCCGATGGCCTGCGCAGAAAGGTCAGAACGGATACCGATAATGATCACGCGATGCCGTCTTTGCGGGGCGCCGAATTCCTCTGCCCGCACGATGAAATCCGAAGGTTTTTCAGCTTCCTGCAGGCTGGCTTTGCCATCTGCGATTCGAATCGCGCGCAGCTCGTAGTGATGCGCCTGACCGGTGCCAAGCGAGGACAGGTCTTCCATCAGCATCTCAAAGACCAGCCGACTCTCCACAGAAGAGGAAAGCATGCCCTTCACATTCTCCATGACGAAGACGGCAGGACGCAAGCGATCGAGCACGCGGATATATTCGCGGAAGAGATAGTGGCGCTCATCCTCTTCGGGTATGTAGCCCACCTTGCCTTTCGCCCTCGCGCGGCCGACGAGCGAATAAGCCTGGCAGGGTGGACCGCCAATCAGGATCGTGTCGTCGAACTTGCGGCGCAGGATGTCGATTGACTGATCGATAGCCTGCGCGGCCTCATCCGCACCCAGTTCAAGACAGCGTGCTTCATGTGTTGCGTGTTTCCATGCTTGCGCGTCCACATCTGCCCAGTCTGGCTCGACGGTCAGTCCCGCGTGAAAATCGACAAAGGCCTGTGGCAGTCTGCCGTGTCGCGCTTGATAATCGCGCAGAAATGCACGCAGGGTCAGCGTTCGGTGAGCCGAGCTTTCCTTTTCCACCGAGATGCCGATGTGAAACGGAACATGACCATCATGCTCTAGGGATGCGAAGCCCTCGCCAAGCCCGCCCGGACCGGCAAACAGGTCGACAATGCCAAATGTGGGTGGCAAATCAGGGCCCTCTCGCATTTCAATGGGTGCTGTATACTAGGTTCGACACGCGATACCAGGATGTAGATGGCAGATATCGTCGACAGCGAGACGCGATCCCGCATGATGTCCGGGATCAGGGGCAAGGATACACGGCCCGAGCTGGCGTTGCGCCGCGCCCTGTATGCGCGTGGTTTCCGGTATCGACTGCATGCGAGGGGCATCGCTGGGCGACCTGATCTCGTTCTGAAGAAATACCGTGCGATTATCTTCGTGCATGGCTGCTTCTGGCACAGGCACGAGGGGTGCAGCCTTGCCACGACACCTGCGACCCGTTCGGAGTTCTGGGCGGATAAGTTCGCGGCCAATGTTGCGCGCGATCGAATCATTCTTGACTCCTTGCTCGCAGAAGATTGGCGCGTCGCAACGATATGGGAATGCGTGCTTCGAAAGCCGCAATCGGTCGAGCAGACTGCCGCCGCCATAGAGAAACGGCTTCTTTCAGCATGCCGACAGCTGGAGATCGGCGGCATTGATCCGGGGTGACAACAGGTGACCGATTGTACCGTCCGAGAGGTACTTCCAAGCCACCAGAGATACGACATTCAGCGGGCACGCTCTGCGAGGCGGTGAGCGCTTGGGGATGATCGATCCAGACAGAGGGGGCACCCTGCAGAAGAAATGATAACCTTTCTTTTTTCAACGCGACAACCGCGTTTCCGCTGCAAGCGCGTCGAATAATGAACGGTTGCATCGCCAGAAATCGAGTAATTCCTTGACGGCTGCAAACGCGGCCTTCACCTCACTACCCTCTGGATCGCTCGAAAACGAAACGCTGGGCAAACCCGTGATCCGGAGTGCCGTGGATTTCGGGTTCTCGACTAGGCGACCCGGCGCCGCGTCCAGTTCGTTCAACGCCCTGTGCAATGCGTCATGGGCGATATTCTTGAAGGCCAGATCGACTTCGCCTCGCCGCAATTTGCAATCGACACGCAGGTAGGATGGCAGATCAGGTGTTCTGGGCGCGAAGAACATTTCGCGCATGTATCTTGTGCGCGGTGGGGCAAAATATCCGTCGAATTCATGCGCAACCATGGCATGGGCGCGATCCCACCAGTCGATGATATGCGGCTCGTGATCGATCATGTTCTGAGCCTGCCTGGCAGGGGTCGCATAGGCCGCCGCTCTCGAGAGTAGCTCAGCGCGATAACGCAGGCGCGCATCGGTGGCGTCACTTGCAATGGCTTTCGCTGCTGCCTCGAAACTCAGTGACGCCACGCCTGTGGGTGTCGGCAACCGGTGCGCAGCGGGTGCGAACAGCACGACGCTGCAGCTATCGCAATCCCCGCGCGCGATTTCAGCATTTGCGCGGTCGATATAGCGTTCAAGCTGTTGTGGCATCAGCCCCGCCGAGATCTTGTTCTCGATCCAGATGCGGTGCAGCCCGCCATCACTGCGCTGAAAGGTTGCGAGGACATCTGTCTCGCTGCCGTTTTCGGGCACCGACACCCGTGTTTGGGTCGCGGGGTGTAGAAGGATTATGTCAGGTGCAGCATGCCGGGCAAACCACTTCGAGAAGCTCGGGTTCACGCGCAGTTCTTCTGCGAGAAACATGTCGATATCCCGCTCGAGGAACCAGTTGAGAGAACAGGTGTCGTGTTGGGTCATGATAGGCAGTCCTTCATTGAGTTCGGTTTGCTTATTGAATGGAGCTGTTGGAGCCTTCTGGAGCGGCTTGACGGGTGTGTTCTCCCCGCAATGCAAGGTTCCGTCGTTTCAGGGATGGGCGGGCAGGATGGGCTGTCCCTTTGGATCGGCGTTGGCGCGCATCATGCGTTCTATGGCGATGCCAACAAAGCGTGGTGTGTCATTCGCGATGATGCTGCCGATCCGCTCCAATGCCGCGATATCGAGCTCGGCTGGTTGTTCCATCAGCACAGCACGCAGCCAGTCAGCATTTGTCTTGGTCAACTCGGCCAGCGCATCGATGCCCCGAATGCCTGTCGTTTCGATCACAACGTCTTTCCAGGCCGCCTCGCGGAAAAGATCTGCGATGTCGCGAACCTCGGCTGCGACATTACTGGTGTCGCGCTTCTCGGTTGGCACGAAGCCCCGCCGCTTTTCGAGCCACCGGATCGCATCACGGTGCTCAATGGTTGCAAGACCTGAATCATTCTTGCCGCCGGATGTGCGAATGCCTTCCTTGCTGAGCGACGCGCGGGCCGCAGGCTCTGTCATCCGCGCGAGCAGAGCCATGTCCGCGATGCTGAAGGGGATTTCGTTATCTAGATAATATCGCGCGCGGGCTGCTCTCAAGGTCTGGCGCAAGGCAGAGTCGGCGGACTCCATCGGTGTGCCCGACGTATCCGTGAATTGCTGCGGTGCGAGTTGGATGAAGGAGTGAACGCAGATGGCGTCATGGCCAAGGTCACATCGGCTTTCACGATCCCCAACCTGCCACGCAAAATCATAGGCGCGATTGACGATCCCGGTTATCCGAAAGCGGTTCAGGTCAATGCGCTCGTGAGGCAATTCGTTGGCGAGACCGATGCTCCATTCGCCGACTTCGAAGCCCAACACCTGATCCGGGCTGACATCGACCGGGCCGACAAGCGCGACAAAATCAGCCGTTGCAAGGATCATCTGGCGCAGGTCGTCGAGCACTGCGCTGCGCGTCACTGGTGCTCGGGCGGCTTCGTCTGCGGGGATATGCTCGTTTTTCATGAAATGTTTGTGTGACATCAGATCTTTCCTTGTCAGCGGCGATGACGGCGCTTTGGGCGCGCGACGGTGATGACATGATCGCCTTCGGCAATCAGATAGACGCCGCGATAGCGTTCCAGCCGAGAGGCCCGCTTGCTGCCGAGTTCGCTGGCCGCGAGTGCAATCGCTTCGCGGTCCATCTGCACTGACAATGCACCGCGGCTGTGTGATGGGCGGCCATATGCAAAGATGGTTTCGACAACATCCTGGGGAACTGATCGCTGGATGGCGCGGGTATTCGCATGTGCGGTCATGTGCATCGTCATGGCTCCTTTCCATATAATCGATATGTAAACTAACATAGCAATGTTGTCAAGATTATTTATATGATGATCTGTTCAGATTCCTGACGCCCTTGCAGCCATTGGCAACAGTTTCGCTTCGGGAGTGCTGTCGCGCATGTTGAGAAGTGCCGGTCGTTGGGTGTGCCGCCGGGCGCGGCCTGACAGGCTGCGATGGCTCTAAGCAATGCGTTTCAGCGTGACCCTGCCCGCAAGAGGCTGAACGAGATGGATCACGCATGGCAATCGAGGGTTCTGCGTCAGGGTTTGGCCTTTGCTGTCTCGCGGTTTATGATGGAAACGGACCACGGGGTGGATAGGATGGATCGCTGCGGCGACAGGACGGATGCGGAAATGATGCGGGACAAGGAAATGCAGATCCTGGCAGGCGAGACAGTGGCAAGGACGATGCTGATCCGGGTCCTGATGGAGCAGATTGTAGAGACTGGGTCAGATCGTACGGCCGCCGCTCGCAAGGCCGTCTCGTTGTGCATTCGTGCGATCCGTATGAACCGCGACATGACAGAAGCCGAAAAACAAGGTGCAGTGCAAATATTCGAAGAGGCGCAGGTCATGTGCGACCAGATCGCTTCGGATCTGTACGAGAGGTAATTGATGTCTTTCCGCTTCTGGCGCCGTGTTCGTCTTGCCCCTGGGGTAACCCTGAACCTGTCGAAATCGAATGCGTCTCTATCTTTCGGACCTCGCGGCGCGAAATACACGATCAGCCCGCGCGGCAATCGCGCGACAGCGGGTCTGCCGGGGACGGGGCTGTTCTATACGGTCCATGACCGCAAACGGACGGGGCGCGGTGGGGCGGCACCTGCGCCATCCGTGCCGCAGCGCGACCGGCTGAAACTGGGTTTCTTCCAGCGACTGATGACCCCGGCCGAGGAAAAGCGCTTCATCGACGGCATCC
>JAFIEF010000048.1 GCA_020832655.1 Paracoccaceae bacterium | reverse complement strand
AAAAAGTTGACAGACTTTTTCGCTTGCGCGGACCTTCGGTTCGGTTCAAAATTGCGACAAAACAATAGGTTAAAGCATTGAAGGCGATTCAACGAAAAGCCGAAACGCTTTAGCGGTGTCGCGTCACGGCCCAGCGCGCCGCATCAGCCACCACCGGGTCCGCGTCGTTGCATAGCGTCTGAGCGACCGCGCGCAGCCGCGCGCTGCCGGAATTTCCGATGGCGTAAAGCACATTGCGCACAAAACGGTTGCGCCCGATGCGTTTGACGGGTGAGCCGGAAAACCGCGCGCGAAAGCCCGCATCATCCAGCCCCGCCAGTTCCGCCAGATCGGGCGCGGGCAGGCCGTTGCGGGCGGCATATCTTGCCTCTGACGCGCGGCGGGCGAATTTGTTCCACGGGCAGACCGCCAGACAATCATCGCAGCCATAGATGCGGTTGCCCAGCTTGGGGCGCAGCGCTTCGTCGACCGGGCCGTGATGTTCGATGGTCAGATAGGAAATGCAGCGCCGCGCATCCAGTTGAAACGGGGCGGGGAAGGCATTGGTGGGGCAGATATCCAGACAGGCGCGGCAGGTGCCGCAATTTTCGTGCGCGGGCGGGTCGGGGGGCAGATCCAGCGTGGTGAAGATCGCGCCCAGAAAGACCCAGTTGCCCAGATCGCGCGACAGGATATTGGTGTGCTTGCCCTGCCAGCCCAGCCCCGCCGCAGCGGCAAGCGGCTTTTCCATCACGGGGGCTGTGTCGACAAAGACCTTGATTTCCCCGCCGGCCCGGTCGATCAGCCAGCGGCCCAGCCGTTTCAGCCGTTTCTTGACCACGTCATGATAATCGCGCCCCAGCGCATAGGCCGACACCACGCCGCGCTCGCGGTGGTCCAGCAGCTCCAGCGGGTTGTAATCGGGGCCGTAATTTTCCGCCAGCATCAGAATGCTGCGCGCTTCGGGCCACAGCGTGGCCGGGTTCGCGCGCCAGCCCATGCGTTCGGCCATCCAGCCCATCTGGCCATGCCGCCCGTCGCCGACAAAGGCGGCCAGCCGGTCGGGCGCATCGGGGATGGCGCGCGGGTGGGTGACGGCGCAGGCGGCAAAGCCCATATCCAGCGCCGCCTGTTTGATTTCGGTTTTCAAGGCGTCGGACATGGGCAATAGATGCGCCTTGTCGCCCTAGAAATCCAGATCGGCATAATGCGCAGGCGGCAGAAATCCCGGCAGCTGATCGGCCAGCAGCGTGCGGAAGGCGGGGCGCGATTTCAGTTTCGCATACCATTCATGCACCAGATCAGAGCGCTGCCAGTCCACATCGCTGATATAATCCAGACAGGACAGATGCGCCGCAGCGGTGAAATCGGCCAGGCTCATCTCATTGCCCGCCAGCCAGCGGCGCTGGCCCAAAAGCCAGTCCATGTAGTCGATATGGAACTTGATCCGCGCAGAGCCGGTCTTGATTGCCTGGCTGTCCGGGTAGCCGCGATTCATGATCTTCTTGTTCACCCGCTCATAAAGCAGGTTGCTGGTGACTTCGGCGTGAAACTTGTCATCGAACCACGCGCAAAGGCGGCGTACCTCGTAGCGCGCATCGGGGTTGCGCGGCATCAGTTGCGGGCTGGGGACCAGATCATCCAGATATTCGCAGATGGCGTGGCTTTCGGTCAGAAGCTTGCCTTCATAGCGCAGCACCGGCACCTTGCCCGCGGGGTTGCGGCGCATGAATTCGGCGCTGGGTTCCCAATAGCGTTCCTCGATCAGTTCGACCTCTATGCGCTTTTCGGCCAGTGTCAGGCGGACCTTGCGGCAAAAAGGCGAAAGCGGAACGTGATACAATCGGGCCATTGGGGGGATGTGCCTTTGCTCTTGGTGGTTGTCCCCTCTTGCCGCGCAAGGCTTCGGGATTCAACCACTTATGCAGCCAGCGCGCCCGTCGCGTTCGATCGTGGCGGCCCCGTCCATGATCGCGCTTGCACGGCGGCGCTGGAAATCGCTGGGCCGCGCGGCATCGCGCATCTTTGGCGCGGGCAGCACAGCGGCCAGCCGCGCGGCCTGCACCGGCGTCAGTCTGGCGGCGCTGGTGTTGAAGTAATGCTGTGCCGCGGCTTCGACCCCAAAGACGCCATTGTCGAATTCAGCGACATTCAGATACACTTCCAGAATGCGCCGCTTGGGCCAAAGCGCTTCTATCAGCAGGGTAAAGCCCGATTCCAGCGCCTTGCGCGCCCAGTCGCGGCCATGCCACAGAAACACGTTCTTGGCGGTCTGCTGGCTGATGGTGGACGCCCCGCGCGTGCCGCCTGTGGCGATGACGTGGCGGATCTCGGTCATGTCGAAGCCCCAATGCAGGCAGAAATTCGCGTCTTCTGCCGCGATGACAGAGCGCGCCATGACCGGGGCGATCTGATCCATCGGCACCCATTGGCGCTGAATCTCGCCGATGCGGCGGTGTTCTTGCCACATATACACGCCCCCCGGCGGCGCGACGAAGCGGTAAAGCAGCACCCAGACCACCGCCAGCAGAAAGGCCAGCGCCAGACCGCGCAGCAGCCACCACCGCGCGCGGCGCAGCCCCGTGGCCAGCGCCAGCAATATCGCATTCGCCGCGTTGCGCGGGGCGGGGGTTTTCGATTTTCGGGCGCGTTTGCGGGGCATGGGTTACAGATTCAGGACCACGGGCGCGCGGTCAAGCGGGAATGGCGGGGAAACCGGCGCTGCGCGGGGCGCGCGCAGCGCCGACCCCCGACCTGCGGGTCAGCGCGACAACCCCGCCGCCAGCGACGGTTGATCCAGCGCAGCAAAGCCGTAATGGCGCAGCCAGCGCAGATCGGATTCGAAGAAGGCGCGCAGATCGGGGATGCCGTATTTCAGCATCGCGATCCGGTCGATGCCCATACCGAAGGCAAAGCCCTGCCACTGGTCAGGGTCGATCCCGCCCGCGCGCAGCACATTGGGATGCACCATGCCGGAACCGAGGATCTCCATCCAGTCATTGCCCTCGCCGATCTTCAACTGCCCGCCTTCCCAGGAACAGCGGATATCAACCTCTGCCGAGGGTTCGGTGAACGGAAAATGGCTGGCGCGGAAGCGCAGCTCGACCTGATCGACCTCGAAAAACGCACGGCAGAATTCTTCCAGCGTCCATTTCAACTGCGCCATGTTGATGTCGCGGTCAATCGCCAGCCCTTCGACCTGATGGAACATCGGCGTGTGGGTCTGGTCCATATCCATGCGGTAGACGCGCCCCGGCGCGATCACGCGAATGGGCGCGCCCTGATCCTGCATGGCGCGGATCTGCACCGGGCTGGTATGGGTGCGCAGCACATGGGGCGGGCGGTTGTCGCCGGGCGCGCGATGCATGAAGAAGGTGTCATGTTCCTGCCGCGCGGGGTGTTCAGGGGCAATGTTCAGCGCGTCGAAATTATACCAGTCGGATTCGATCTGCGGCCCTTCGGCCACCGAAAACCCCATATCGGCGAAAATTGCTGTCAACTCATCCATAACCTGGCTGATCGGGTGGATCGTACCTGTGGGGCGCGGACGGCCGGGCAGGGTGACATCCAGCCATTCCGATTGCAGCCTTGCATCCAGCGCGGCATCATCCAGCGCCGATTTGCGGGCCTTCAGCGCAGCATCGATTTCCGATTTCAGCCCGTTCAGGGCCGGACCGGCGATCTGGCGTTCTTCGGGGGTCATGCGACCCAGTTCGCGCATTTTCAGGCTGATCTCGCCCTTCTTGCCCAGCGCGGCCAGCCGCACGGCTTCCAGCGCCTCTGCATCCGGGGCGGTGCCGATCTGGTCAAGATACCTGGCCCTAAGCTTAGCGATTTGGTCCATGAAATGCCCTTTCGCGCATGTTACCGGGCGAGGGCGTAGCCAATCACCCTTGCAAATGCAAGCAAACAGCAGTCTGGGTCAGGTGAAAAATGCCGCCGACCCCGATAGCACGCGAAATACCGACGCTTCGGCACCAATAACTTGATCCGCAAACCACATCATGCATGCTGACCCAAGGGCAAGAACCGATTGCGCGGGCCTATAGTGACTCTCGACCAAGCTTGTGCAGTTGGCTGCATTGCGGCTTTGGCAGGGCGCTGATTGCAGCGCTTTGGCCGTGTCTGCGCGCGTCAGTGAATCAGGCGGCCCATTGCGGCGGCGACATCGGCCATGCGGCAGGAAAAGCCCCATTCATTGTCATACCATGCCAGCACCCGCACCATGCGCCGACCCACCACCTTGGTCTGGTCCGGCGCGAAGATCGAGGAATACGGCGTGTGGTTGAAATCGATTGAAACCTTGGGTTCGGGGTCATAGGCCAGCACCGCCCCCATCGGCCCATGCGCGGCTTCGCGCATGATCTCATTGACATCGGCAGCGGTCACATCGCGGCTGGCATAGAAGGTCAGGTCAACCGCGCTGACATTGGGGGTGGGCACGCGCAGCGCAGTGCCATCGAGCTTGCCAGCCAGTTCCGGCAGCACCTCGCCCAGCGCCTTGGCCGCCCCGGTCGAGGTCGGGATCATCGCCATTGCAGCGGCGCGCGCGCGATACAGATCCTTGTGGCGGCGGTCTAGCGTGGGCTGATCACCGGTATAGCTGTGCACTGTGGTCATGATGCCCGATTCAATGCCAATGGCGTCATTAAGCACCTTTGCCAGCGGGGCAAGGCAGTTGGTGGTGCATGACCCGTTCGACACCACCAGATGATCGGTGCGCAGGCTGCGATGGTTCACACCATAGACAATGGTGGCATCGGCATTCCTGGCTGGCGCCGAGACCAGAACACGGCTGGCGCCACGGTCCAGATGCACAGCGGCCTTGCTGCGCTCGTTGAATTTGCCGGTACATTCCAGCACCACATCAACGCCGTCCCAGTCCAGTTCCTGCGGGTCATAGGTGGACATCACCTTGATCGGGCCGCGCCCCAGATCCAGCGTATCGCCATCCACCCGCACTGTGCCGCCATAGCGGCCATGCACCGAGTCATATTTCAGCAGATGGGCGTTGGTCTCGATCGGGCCGGTGGCGTTGATCCGGACGACCTCGACATCATTGCGCGCACTTTCGGCGATATGGGCCAGAGTGCAGCGCCCGATGCGGCCGAAGCCATTGATCCCGATGGTGATGGTCATGACGAACTCTCCGCGCTGTGCTGTGCAGGCCGAGGTATAGCCAGCAGGGCATGGCAGAAAAAGGGCGAAAATCTGATGTCCCCGAAGCCGTTAGCGCAATCTTGGACTGATAGGGCTAACGAATCCGCCGCCTGCGCGACCACTTGGCGGCTGGCAAGCCTTGCGTGCGCGGCGCGGGCATTGCAAGAAGGGCAGATTATGGCCAGCCCGCGCGCGCAGGAGCAGACAGTTTGAACGCTTTCGAGAACATCCTGACCCTGATCGATCTGCGGTCGTTTTCCTCGATCTGGTTCTGGATCATGGTGGCGCTGTTCTGGTCGACCGTGTCGCATAGCGTGCTGGGCGCGAGTTATGACCTGATCGTGCAGGCGCGCAAATCGGCCGGGCAGGCGCAGGCCGATCTGGAAACGCTGGTCGAGATCACGGTCCGGCGCAAGCTTGCGTTGGCGCGGCGCGTCGGGCATTGGGTTACGGCGTTCGTGGCGGCGGTGCTGACGCTGATCTTCGTGCTGGCCTTTTTCTATGGTCTGGAACTGGCGCAGGCGGTGTTCCTGCTGGCCCTGCCGCTGACGATCACCCGGCTGATGGTGCTGCGCCTTGCCTTCCGCGTAGAGCGCGAGAATCTGCGCGGCCTCTATCTTGTTCATGTGTTGTCGCGGCATCGGTTATGGATACAGGTGCTGGGGGTGGTCATGATCTTCGTCACTGCGGTTTGGGGCATGCTGTATGTCATGAGCCGTTCGGTCCTGTTTGGCTAGCAGACTGCCCCGATAATCCGCATTGACACCGCGCCGCTGCAAGGTAGGTCAGGCATCATGACCAGATCGGCTTCCATGATCATGCTGGGCGGGGCGCCCGAAGGCTTTGACGCGCAGCTACTGGCGCGCGAAATCGCCAAGTCAGGCAACAGCCTGATCCATGTCGCGCGCGACGATAAACGCGCTGATGCGATGGCGGGGGCGCTGGCGTTCTTCGCGCCGGATCTGACTGTGCTGCGCTTTCCGGCCTGGGATTGCCTGCCCTATGACCGCGTCTCGCCCAATGCTGAAGTCGCATCTCATCGCATGGCCACACTGGCGGCGCTGGCGCATGGCGTGCCGGGGCCGTTCGTGCTGCTGACCACGCTGTCAGCGGCGATGCAATCCGTACCCGCGCGCGATGTGGTGGCAGCTTCGTCATTTCGTGCGCAGGTGGGGCGGCGCATGGATGAGGCAGCGTTGCGCGGCTGGCTGGTGCGGATGGGGTTTGCACAATCGCCCACAGTGACCGAACCGGGTGATTTTGCCATTCGCGGCGGCATTTTCGACATCTACCCCCCCGGTGATACCGGCCCGGTGCGGCTGGATCTGTTCGGCGATGTGCTGGACGGGGCGCGGCGCTTTGACCCCGCCAGCCAGCGCAGTCTGGAAAAGCTGTCGATGGTGGAATTCGCACCGGTGTCCGAAGTCATTCTGGATGATGCCGCGATCACCCGCTTTCGCCAGAACTACCGCATCGAATTCGGCGCGGCGGGCAGTGATGATCCGCTATATGAAGCCGTCAGCGCCGGGCGCAAGGTGCAGGGGATGGAACACTGGCTGCCCTTCTTCCATGAGCGGCTGGAAAGCCTGTTCGATTATCTGCCCGATGCCTCGGTGATGCTGGATGACCAGATCACCCCCTTGCGGCTGGCACGCTGGGAAATGATTGCCGATCAATATGATGCACGGCGCGAGGCGCTGGGCGCGCGAAAGGGGTTTGACACGGTCTACAAGCCCTGCCCGGCGGGCCTGCTGTATCTGGATAACAAGGGCTGGGACGGCGCGCTGGCAGGGCGGCGCGTGATCCAGGCCTCGCCTCTGCCCGCCGCGCCGGGGCCGGGGGTGCTGGATGCGGGCGGGCGCGCAGGCCGCAGCTTCGCCCCCGAACGCCAGTCGGGGGCGAATGTGTTCGATGCGCTGGCCGCGCACGTGCAGGCGCGCGCCAAGCTGGGGCCAGTGGTCATTGCCAGCTATTCCGAGGGCGCGTGCGAGCGGCTTTCGCGGCTTCTGGAAGATCACGGCGCGCCTGCGGCAAGCCAGATCAGCACGGCGCGCGAGATCGAGGCCAGGGGCGGGCTGTACCTGACCGTCTGGCCGCTGGAAGCAGGGTTCGAGGCGCCGGAACTGACGGTGATTTCCGAACAGGATGTGCTGGGCGAGCGGCTGGTCAACCGTGGCCGCAAGCGCAAGCGGGCCGAGAATTTCCTGACAGAGGCGCAAAGCCTGTCACGGGGCGATCTGGTGGTGCATGTCGAACATGGGGTAGGCCGTTACACGGGGCTGGAAACCATCACCGCGATGGGCGCGCCGCATGAATGCATCGCGCTGGAATATGCCGGCGGCGACCGGCTGTTCCTGCCAGTGGAAAATATCGAGCTTCTGTCGCGCTACGGGCATGAAGAAGGCTTGCTTGACCGGCTGGGCGGGGGCGCATGGCAGGCCAGGAAGGCGCGGCTGAAGAACCGCATCCGCGAAATGGCCGACAAGCTGATCCGCATTGCCGCCGAGCGGCAGTTGCGCAAAGCGCCGCAATTCGACCCGCCGCAGGGCATGTGGGAGGAATTTCTGGCCCGCTTCCCCTATGCCGAGACCGATGACCAGCTTCGCGCGATTGAAGATGTGCTGGATGATTTCGAATCCGGCCGCCCGATGGACCGGCTGGTGGTGGGCGATGTGGGCTTTGGCAAGACCGAAGTGGCCATGCGCGCGGGTTTTGTCGCGGCGATGGCGGGGCGGCAGGTGGCGGTGATTGCGCCCACGACCCTGCTGGCGCGCCAGCATTACAAGACCTTCACCGACCGCTTTCGCGGCTTTCCGGTGACGGTGCGGCCCTTGTCGCGTTTTGTATCGGTCAAGGATGCCAGCGCCACGCGCGAGGGGCTGGCCAAGGGCGAGGTTGACATCGTCATTGGCACCCATGCGCTGCTGGCCAAGAACATCAAATTCGCCAATCTGGGCCTGCTGGTGATTGATGAAGAACAGCATTTCGGCGTCACGCATAAGGAAAGGCTGAAGGATCTGCGCTCTGACGTGCATGTGCTGACGCTGACCGCCACGCCCATTCCGCGCACGCTGCAACTGTCGCTGACGGGCGTGCGCGATCTGTCGATCATCCAGACCCCGCCGGTGGACCGGCTGGCGATCCGCACCTATGTCAGCGAGTTTGACCGCGTCACCATCCGCGAAGCGCTGCTGCGCGAGCATTATCGCGGCGGGCAGAGCTTCTTTGTGGTGCCGCGCATCGCCGATCTGCCCGAGATAGAGGAGTTTCTGCGCGACCACCTGCCCGAACTCAGCTTTGTCGTCGCGCATGGCCAGATGGCGGCGGGCGATCTGGATGACCGCATGAACGCCTTTTATGATGGCAAATATGATGTGCTGCTGGCCACCAGCATCATCGAATCGGGCCTTGATATCCCACGCGCCAATACGATGGTGGTGCATCGCGCCGACCGTTTCGGGCTGGCGCAGCTTTACCAGATGCGCGGGCGGGTGGGCCGGTCCAAGACCCGCGCCTATTGCTTCCTGACCACCAGGCCGCGCGCGCCCCTGACCCCGCAGGCGCAGCGCAGGCTGAAACTGCTGGCCTCGCTTGACAGTCTGGGGGCGGGGTTCAACCTGGCCAGCCATGACATGGATCTGCGCGGCGCGGGCAATATTCTGGGCGAGGAGCAATCCGGCCATATCAGCGAAGTCGGCTATGAGCTTTACCAGCAGATGCTGGAAGAGACGATCGCCAGGCTGCGCGCGGGCGAGATCGCCTCGGTCGATGATCTGGACGGGCAATGGGCACCGCAGATCAATCTGGGTGTGCCGGTGCTGATCCCCGATGATTACGTGCCCGATCTGGATGTGCGGCTGGGCCTTTATCGGCGGCTGTCGGCGCTGACCAGCAAGGTGGAACTCGAAGGTTTTGCCGCTGAACTGATCGACCGCTTCGGCAAGCTGCCGCGCGAGGTCAACACGCTTCTGGTGGTGATGCGCATCAAGGCCGAATGCAAGCGCGCAGGCATCGCCAGGCTGGATGCCGGGCCAAAGGGCGCGACGATCCAGTTCCATAATGACAAATTCGCCAACCCTGCCGGGTTGGTGGAATTCGTGCAGGCGCAGCAGGGGCTGGCGAAGATCCGCGACAACAAGCTGGTCATCCGCCGCGACTGGGCGACCGAGAAAGAGCGCGTGCGCGGTGCCTTCGCGATTGCGCGCGATCTGGCGGGCCATGCCGCCGCGCAATGAAAAACGCACCGGCTGTTATGCCGGTGCGTAGCTGTCAGATGGCAATGATCAGGCGAAGGTGGTGTCATCCTCTTCGGCCTCATCGTCTTCGGCAGGCATCATCTCGTCAAGGTCCATCGAGATGAACAGCGACTCGGTGTTCATCTCATGGCCCATCGCGGCAATTGCCTCGTCGTAAGCGGCCAGCAATGCGTCGGCATCTGCAAATCCACCTTCGGGGGCTTCGATGCGCATCTCCTCGATTTCGCGGAGATCGCCAAATTCATCTTCGGCAAAGAACCGCACTTCCTGCAGATCTTCGATATCGAACCAGCTTGTGGCCTCGAACACGGCGACGTAATTTGCGAAGGTGGGTTCGGCATCAGGTTCAAGCCCGGCCTCTTCCAGCACCTCTGGGCTTAGCTGGTCCCATTCATAGATGGTGCCGCTGCCACCGCCATCATTGGCGTCCGGGTCGAGGACGAAATAGACCTTGTCATAGGTTGCGGCGTCTTCGTCACCATCATCGCCATTGTCCCCATTATCGCCATCATCGCCGTTATCGTCATTATCATCACTGTCATCCAGCTTCTCCTTCAGGCGGTCGGCCTTTCCTTGCAGATGATCTGCCTTTGCTTCCAGCTTCGCGGCCTTGCATTCGGCCTTGTGTTCGATCTTGGCGGCCTTGCTTTCGCCCATGCGCTCGACCAGATTTGCCAGACGGTCCATGCCCTTGTCGCGCAAACCATCGGCCTTGCACTGATAGGCGTCGCGCACGGCATCCGCGCGTTCCTGCGCGTTTTCGCGGATTGTCGCGGCGCGATCATTCAGCGCCTCTGCGCGCGACTCCAGCGTTTCGATCTTGCTTTCCAGATCCTTGGAAGGCGGCGCCGGCTTCACCGCAGCAACCTTCTGGGCAATAACCGACTTCAGAGCTTTGATCTTGGAGAAGAAAAACATAACTCAACCTCATTGCGATCCCCGGTGGCTGGATTAACACAATTTTTACCGTTTCAGAACGCGCATTCGGGAAACAATGCGTTTCCAGTTCTGGATGAGTCGTGGATTGAGCGTAGGTCGCTGCTGTCGCGCTTGCGGCTAAATCAGTGATTATCAATGCAGCATTGAATCTGTCGTAACGCTCCGCGCATAGTTTTTCCTTGTCACAGCGCGCTTGCACGGGCTTTCTATAAGCAATGCAAACAACACCAGCCACCAACAGGCCGGGACAGGGAGTCAGCGGATGCGCGCTACATTATTGCGCCTGGAGGGTTTGACCAAGGCCTATCCGGGCGTCGTCGCCAATGATGATGTTTCTTTTCAGATCGCCGAAGGGCAGGTTCATGCCCTGTTGGGGGAAAACGGCGCGGGGAAATCCACGCTGGTCAAGATGATCTACGGGCTGGTGCAGCCTGACAAGGGGCAGATGACGCTGCGGGGCCAGCCATTCGCGCCGTCGCAACCATCCGAGGCGCGCCGCAATGGCGTGGCGATGGTGTTCCAGCATTTCAGCCTGTTCGATGCGCTGGACGTGGCCGAGAATGTCGCGCTGGGCATGGAAAACCCGCCCCCCCTGCGCGATCTGGCGGCGCGTATCCGCAGCGTGTCGGAAGAGTATGGCCTGCCGCTGGACCCGTCGCGGCTGGTGGGCGAGTTGTCGGCCGGCGAACGCCAGCGGGTGGAAATCGTGCGCTGCCTGCTTCAGGAACCGAAACTTCTGATCATGGATGAGCCAACCTCGGTTCTGACCCCGCAAGAGGTCGAGATCCTGTTTCGCACCTTGCGCCAGCTTTCCGCCGAAGGCACGGCGATTCTGTATATCTCGCACAAGCTGGAAGAAATCCGCGCGCTTTGCGACGAAGCCACGATCCTGCGTGGCGGCAAGAAGGTCGCGACCTGCGACCCGCGGCAGAAATCGGCCAGCGAACTGGCCGAACTGATGGTCGGGCAGGTATTGACCCCGCCCGAAAAACCCCCGCGCCCGATGGGCGATGTGGTGTTGCAGGTCGAAAATCTGTCTCTGCGATCGAACAACCCCTTCGGCACGTCGTTGAAGGACATCTCTTTCAGCCTGCGCGCGGGCGAGGTTCTGGGCATTGCCGGGGTTGCGGGCAACGGGCAGGATGAATTGCTGCTGATGCTGTCGGGCGAATTGCTGGCGCCATCGGCACAGGTCACGCTGAAGGGTCTGCCTGTGGGCCATCTTGGCCCCAATGCGCGGCGCCAGATCGGCCTGGCCTCTGCCCCCGAAGAACGGCTGGGCCATGCCGCCGCCCCTGATATGAGCCTGACCGAAAACGCGCTGCTGTCGGGGGTTGCGCGCAAGGGGCTGGCGCGGCGCGGTTTCATCGACTGGCCGGGCACCGAACGCTTCGCGCAAGAAGTCATCACCCGCTTCGATGTACGTACACCGGGAACGCATGTGCTGGCGCGTGCGCTTTCGGGGGGAAATTTGCAGAAGTTCGTCATCGGGCGCGAGATCGAGTTGAACCCCGATGTGATCGTGGTCAACCAGCCCACATGGGGTGTGGATGCCAGCGCGGCGGCGACGATCCGGCAGGCGCTGCTGGATCTGGCCGGAAAAGGTGCAGGCGTGGTGGTGATCAGCCAGGATCTGGATGAATTGCTGGAAGTCGCCGACAGCTTCGCGGCATTGAATGAAGGTCGGCTGTCGCGCGTGCGCCCGGCCAAGGGGCTGACTGTCGAAGAGATCGGCCTGATGATGGGGGGTGCAGGTGACATGCATGTAGCACATGAGGCAAGCGCATGATCCGGCTTGAAAAACGCAAGGAACCGTCGAAATTCTGGCGCATCGCCAACCCGTTTCTGGCGGTTCTGCTGACCATGCTTGCAGGCGGCATCATGTTTGCGATGCTGGGCAAGGATCCGATCACCGCGATCCGGCTGATCTTCTTCGACCCGATCTTTTCGGACACCTTCGGCAGCTATTCGCGCCCGCAACTGCTGATCAAATCGGCCCCGCTGATCCTGATCGCCGTGGGGCTGGCCATCGGTTTCAAGGCCAATATCTGGAATATCGGCGCAGAGGGGCAGTATATCATGGGTGCGCTGTTCGGCGCGGGGGTGGCGCTGGCCTTCTTTCCGCAGCCGGGTTGGTATATCTTTCCGCTGATGATCATTGCCGGTGCATTTGGCGGCTTCCTGTGGGCGATGATCCCGGCGATCCTGAAGACACGCTTCAACACCAACGAGATTCTGGTGTCCTTGCTGCTGGTTTATGTCGCAGAGCGTATTCTGGCGGCAATGTCGCTGGGATTGATGCGAAACCCCGATATTCCCGGCTTTCCCGGCTCGCGCGATCTGCGCCGCTACGAGGCCGCATATAATTCTGAACTGATCGCCAATACCGGCATTCACTGGGGCGTTGTTGCTGCGCTGATCGCTGTGATCTTCGCCTATGTCATGATGACACGGCACATGCTGGGCTATCATGTCCGGCTGGCCGGGCAGGCGCCGCGCGCGGCGCGCTTCGGCGGGGTGACACCGGCGCGGTTGGTGGTGGTCTGTCTTGGCATCTCGGGTGCGCTGGCCGGGCTTGCAGGGATGTTCGAGGTTTCTGGCCCCGGCGGACAGGTGCGCATCGAGTTTGCCAGCGGCTATGGTTTCACCGCGATCATCGTGGCGTTTCTGGGCCGGTTGAACCCGGTGGGCATTGTGCTGGCAGGGCTTCTTCTGGGGCTGACCTATATCGGCGGCGAGCTGGGGCAGATGATGCTGCAATTGCCCTCGGCCTCTATCCAGGTGTTTCAGGGGATGCTGCTGTTCTTCCTTCTGGCACTGGATTTCCAGACAAATTTCCGCTTGCGGCTGACAAAGGGGGCACGCGCATGATCCTTGGTTCTATCAATCCTGCGGTGCTGATGGCCGCGCTGATGGTCGCGGCGACACCGCTGCTGCTGGCCGCCATCGGCGAATTGGTGGTCGAGAAATCGGGCGTGCTGAACCTCGGGGTCGAGGGGATGATGATCATGGGCGCGGTCACCGGCTTCATGATTGCGGTCAATACTGGCAGCCCGCTTGTGGGTTTTGTCGGTGCGGCGCTGGGCGGCATGGTTCTGGCGCTGCTCTTTGCCTTCCTGACCCAGGCGCTGATGACCAATCATGTGGCCTCTGGTCTGGCGCTGACCCTGTTCGGGCTGGGGCTGTCGGCACTGCTGGGGCAGAAATATGTCGGCATCACGCCCCCGCGCACGCCCAAGCTGGATCTGGGCCCGCTCTCTGACATCCCGTTTCTGGGGCGCGCGCTGTTTTCGCATGACATCGTGGTTTATCTGACCATCGCGCTGGTCGCGGCAGTGTGGTGGTTTCTGAAATACAGCCGTGCGGGCATGATCCTGCGCGCTGTGGGCGAAAACCACGATGCCGCCCATGCGCTGGGCTATCATGTCAAGCGTGTGCGGGTGCTGGCGATCCTGTTCGGCGGCGCATGTGCGGGGCTGGGCGGGGCGTATCTGTCGCTGATCCGTGTCACGCAATGGACCGAGGGCATGACCGTCGGCGCAGGCTGGATTGCGCTGGCGCTGGTGGTGTTTGCAAGCTGGCGGCCCTGGCGCGCGATGGCCGGTGCCTATCTGTTCGGCGGCATTGTTGTGCTGCAACTGAATTTGCAGGCGGCAGGGGTCCGGATCCCGGTCGAGTACTTGTCAATGTCACCCTACCTGATAACCATCCTTGTGCTTGTTCTGATTTCGTCGGGCAAGGCGCGCGGGAGTCTGAATGCCCCCGGCTCGCTGAACCGGCCTTTCCACGCCTCTAGCTGAGGCTTCACACTGCCAACGGGGAGTTCCTTCAATGAAAAAACTACTGACTGCTGCCGTGCTGTCTGCGGCCCTGGCCACACCGGCCCTGTCTGAACCCACCAAGGCCGGGTTCATCTATATCGGCCCGGTGGGCGATTTCGGCTGGACCGCGGGCCATGACCGCGCCCGCAAGATAATGCAGGAGCATTTCGGTGATGCGGTGGAAACCACCATTGTCGAGAATGTGGATTACGGGGCCGATGCCGAGCGCGTGATGACCCAGATGGCGCTGTCGGGCACGGATGTGATCTTTGCTGCCTCCTTCGGCTATGGCCCGGATGTGAATGTCATTGCCGGGCGCTTCCCCGATGTCGCCTTCCAGCACGCGACCGGCTATATTCAGGATCATCCGAATGTGTCGCTTTATGATGCGCGCTTCTATGAAGGCCGCGCGGTACTGGGCCATATTGCGGGCAAGATGACCGAGACCAACACCATCGGCTATATCGCCTCGTATCCGATTCCGGCGGTTATTTCGGGTATCAACTCTGCCTATCTGCATGCCAAGGCGGTCAACCCGGATGTGCAGTTCCGCATCATCTGGACCTATAGCTGGTTTGACCCCGCCCTTGAAGCTGACGCTGCCGAGACGCTGATCGAGCAGGGCGCAGATGTGATCATGCAGCATACCGATTCCACTGCCGCGATCCGTGTCGCCGAAGACGCGGGCGTGATGGCCTTCGGTCAGGCCAGCGACATGACCCAGTTCGGCCCGACCGCGCATCTCAGCGCCATTGTCGACAATTGGGCACCCTATTACATCGACCGTGTTCAGGCGGTGATGGACGGCACATGGGAAGCGCAGAATTCATGGCTGGGCTTCGCCGACGGGATCATAGAGATGGCGCCCTGGAATGACCGCATTCCTGCCGAATTGCAGGCCGAGGCCGACGCGCTGGTCGCCGCCATCGCAGGGGGGGAGTATCACCCCTTCACCGGGCCGATCAACTTTCAGGACGGCACCCCCTGGCTGGCCGATGGCGAGGTTGCCCCCGATGTCGATCTGGCGACGATGGATTTCTATGTCGAAGGGATCACTGCCGATCTGCCGAACTGATCACGGCAGTCCTGCGGATAGTAGCGCCAACGCCCCCGGCCTGTCTGGCCGGGGGTTTTCTTCTGGTTCCGCCTTGGGTGGTCATCGGGCGGCGTCTGGCGATCCTGCCTGATGCGGTCCCCGCATCAGGCGCGCCCGCAAGCGGTGCATGGGCGGGTCGGGTGGGTGCCGCTTGCGGGCGCTTGTGGCTATTGCTGCGGGCGGGCAGCGTTGGTGCCATCCAGAAGCCGTGCCAGTGCCGCATCCAGCGCGTGCGCATCGTCGAATTCCAGCCGCACCGGCAGGGTCAGCACCTTGCGCCGGAACGCATGGGGCAGGCGCACCGCATCCTTTTCCGTGGTCACCATCTGCGCCCCCAGCGCATGGGCTTCCAGTTCCAGCCGTTTCATCAACGCATCGCTCAGCGGCTGGTGGTCGCTCAGCGCTTCGGCGCGCAGGATCACCGCGCCTTGCTGGCGCAGCGTGGCAAAGAACTTCTCTGGCTGGCCGATCCCGGCAAAGGCAAGCACGCGCAATCCTTGCCAGTCCATCCCCATTCGCAAGGGCACAAGCTGGCCCGTGACATGCGGGCAGGGGATCGCCTTGCCCCAGCGCGCCGCGAAACCGCGCTGCGCGCCTGCAGCCCCGATTGACAGCAGCAGATCGGCGCGCGCCAGCCCGGTGGCGACCGGCTCGCGCAGCGGGCCTGCCGGGATCACCCGGCCATTGCCAAAGCCGGTGGTGGCATCGACCACCACGATCGCCAGATCGCGGGGCAGGGACGGGTTCTGAAACCCGTCATCCATGACCAGTATGTCAGCCCCCGCCGCAAGGGCGGCCCGCGCCCCCGCCGCCCGGTCGCGCGCGACCCAGACGGGTGCGAAGGCCGCGATCAGCAGCGGCTCATCGCCCACCTGCGCGGCGCTGTGGGCGCGCGCGTCCACCCGCACCGGCCCTGCCATGCTGCCGCCATAGCCGCGGGTGATGACATGGGCGGCGCGCCCCATCGCCTGAAGCCGCTGCAGCAGCGCGATCACGGTGGGGGTCTTGCCGGTGCCGCCGATATTGATATTGCCCACGCAGATCACCGGCACAGGCGGGCGCCAGTCGGGTGCGCGCGCCACCCGCCGCGCGGTCTGGTGCGCATAAATTGCGGCCAGCGGGGCCAGCAGCCGCGCGGCAAGGCCGGGATTTTCGGGCGTGGCCGACCAGAATCCGGGCGGGCGCATCACGCTGCCTTCCTGTCCTGGGCGGCCACCAGCAGCGCGGCGATGATGGCATCTGCTGTCCCCGCCCCTTCAGAGATCAGTTCCCAGCCGGCATGGGCCAGTTCTGCCGCGCGTTCGGGCGCCAGCACCTCGCAGATGACCTGACCCAGCATCTCGGCGCGCTCTACCGGCGCGGCGGCCCCGGCCCGACGCAACTGGCGGAACGCATCGTCATGCAGCCCATGCGCGCGCCCATGCACCACCGCACATCCCAGCGCGGCTGCTTCCATCGGGCTGACCTGCGCGTCGGGACCGCCAAGGCTGCCGCCGATATAGCAGGTCGTGGCCAGCCGATACCACAAGCCGCGCTCGCCATCCGTGTCGGCGATATAGATCTGTGTCTCGGGGGTGATCGGATCATCGACCGAGCGCAGCGCGGTCATGAACCGCCCCTCCAGCGCGGCTTTCAGCCCCGCCCCGCGCATCGGATCAAGCGGATGCAGGATCAGCACCACCCGCAGCGACTGGCGCAGGGCGGCGCGATGCGCGGCGATGACCAGCGCCTCTTCCTGTTCGGGCACTGCCACAGCCAGCCAGACTGTGCGCTGGCGGCAGGACTGGGCCAGCACATCGCGTTCGGTTTCGTTGCAGGCCAGCGTCGCGGGCACATCGCTAAGTGGTCCGGGCAGGATCACGGGGTCTTGCATCAGCCCTGCGCCGGTCCAGTGGGATTTGCGTGCCGTACCGGTCAAAAACACGGTGCTGCAATGGCTTAGCAGGCTGCGCCGCAGCCCCGGCAACCGCGCGGCCAGCCCGCGCAGGCGCGGGGCTGCAATTTCCGCCAGCATCACCGGCACGCCCTTGCCGGCCGCCATGCTGATCAGCGTCGGCGTCAGATATTCCGACGCGATCAGCAGCGCCGAGGGCTGCAACCTTGCCAGAACTGCGGCACAGGCCGGTGCATCATGCTCATCCAGTTCCAGCGTCAGGCGGCGCGGGATATCCGCAGGCGCGGCCAGCCCGGTGCTGTAGCTTAGCAACACAGACCCCGCACGGTCATCCTGCAACAGGCGCTCGGACAAGGCCGTCAGCCGGTGCAACCGCCGCGCGCCTTCGGCATGAAGCCACAGCAGCGGTTCGGCGGCCAACGGACCCAGCGCCGCGACTTTCGCGCAAGTGGCGCTGCCGCTGCTATGCGTGGCCATAAGATACAGCCGTTCGGCCAGCGAAACGCCTGTCGGGGCCGACGCGTCAGCCATCCAGCTTGCGGGTTGCGCTGGTCTCATCCTCTTCTTCGATCAGCCGGTGCAGATGGGCGATGAAATAGCGCGTCTCGGCGCTGTCCACGGTCCGTTGTGCGGCGTTCTTCCATGCCGCATGGGCCGAGGCATAGTCGGGGAACAGCCCGACGATATCGATCTTGTCGATATCCACGAATTCGGTGCCGCGCGGGTCTGTCAGCTCCCCGCCGAAGACAAGATGCAAACGCTTTTTCATGGCGAACCCCTATGATGGTCGTTTCATGGCCGGTATTGGCGCGTTTGTAGACCATGCAGCCACCAAGTTGGACCCGTTTTTGTCGTCATCCGCGAAAAAGCTGCGTACCCATCCCGCCGGGTCCAGGCTTTGGGTGCAATTTCGGTTAGGTGTATCGGCGCAGGCCGATGACCGGGATCGGTAGTGTTCGTCACCTGGCACAAGATACCCGATGTCGGCTTGAAGCCCGGCCGCCGACGCTTGCGCCAAAGCCCCCGCGCGCCGCCGCGCAGCGCCCGACCGCGTCATAGGAGCGATATCCGCTTTGCCCCGCATTTCCGCTTGTCGCAGACGAAACGCCCAAGCGCGGCAAGCTTTCATCAGACGGCGAACAGCAAGGGGTGCGATGATGTGGGTGCGCCTGCTGTTGCGGCGGCACGCAACAACTTGGCAGCCCTGGCGGCGCTTGACGACAGCACCTTTTCCATCGACAGGCCGAACCATGCTGCGGCTGCCGACAGTTATCGGGTCGCATACTGGCGCACCATATGGCCGCCATCCATATCCAGCACATGGCCCGTCATGTAGCCGCTGGTGGCGGCAAGGAGCACGGCTTGCGCGATCTCTTCGGGCCTGCCGATGCGCCCGACCGGCAAAGAGCTTCCGGTTGTCTGGAACATAGCCTCGCGCCGCGCCAAGGGAATACGGTCATGCAGTTCGGTCCTGACCATCCCCGGCGCGATGCAGTTCACCCGCAGCCGTGGCCCGAGTTCCAGCGCCAGCCCGCGCGTCAGCGCCTCTATTGCTGCGCAGGCGGCCCCCAATGCTGCGCAGTTGATGCCGGGGCGGCGGCTAAGGACGCCCGACAACAGGATGATCGATCCCCCGTCACGCAGGCTGGGAAGCGCGGCGCGGGCAAGGCCGTAAGCCCCCCAGAATTTCGTATCGAACATCGCGCGCAGTTCCGTCACTGGCTGGCTGGCAAAAGGGCCGTGGGTGACGCTGGCCGCGGTTATGACAAGATGATCAATCCCGCCCGCAGGCAGGTGAGAGAGCGCCTCGTTCACGGCATCATCATCGGTTATGTCAAAGGCAAGCGTTGCAGCCGAGCCGGCATCGCCAAGGGATTGCCGCGCGGCGTCAAGCCGACTGGCAGAGCGACCGGCAAGGATCACTTCGGCGCCGAGTTTGTGAAACAGCCGCGCAGCCGCCAGGCCCATGCCGGAGCTGCCGCCAACGAACAGGGCGCGGCGGCCCGAGAGATCGTGCATTGTAAGCCTCTGCGTGAATGTCAAAGCGCGGCGCGCCGCAGCGGGCCTAGGCGGCGTCTGCATTTAGCTGATCCAGGCCATAGCACAGGCGAGGTCTACGA
>JAFIEF010000047.1 GCA_020832655.1 Paracoccaceae bacterium | reverse complement strand
CAGGCAACAGCGCCCCAATGCAGATCAGCGGTGAAAGGGGCAATCCCTGCGCGCAACATCTGAACCAGACCCTTCGCGGCTACAATGCCACCGCACACCACCATCAACCAAGCGCCAATGCTGGGCACCAACCCCGGCGGCATGCGCGCAAATGGATTGGTTCCTGCGTAATTCGGTATCATCCAAAGCAAAGCCAGCAGCCCAAAGCCCGCCACCACGAGTCCAGACCAAAAATCGGATCTTGGCATAAGCACCATCCCTGTAAATCGCGACTTATTGATGTCGCTTTTGAGCTAGGCTTGCATATTTCACGCGCCTCACGCAACCCCTTGGGTGACAGCGCGGCCGGTTCGCCCAACCGATGCGCAACGAATCCGATCCGGCAGCACGCTGCGACGCTCATTTCATGGGCTGAGCACCGGGCACCAAACATGCTGATTCTGGCTGATGGTCGCCGCCTTGCAAATGCTGATCGTCACGAACGCATGCTGGTCCGAGTTCGCATGGCGCCCGGCTGCTTTCACAAGATGCTGCGGGCGCAGTGCTGCAAGGTCACAGGCGGCTTCCCCCCTTGCAAGGTCGATCACTTGTTCGGCGTGCCCGGCCATAGGGCAGGGTTTGCCGAAGCGGCCATTCAAACACCACGCAGCATTGCACTGCAGACAGCCACAGACTACCTATTTGCCATGAACATCTTCCTGGTCAGGGCCGTATCGCATCGGGCAGTGCTGTTTGGGGGCGGATGGCTGGCTTTGGCCGGGTCTGCACCAGAAGCGCTTGCAACCGGTCTGGCCGTCACGATTGCAGCCGTCTGGCTGAGCCTGCGATTGCTGCCAGCGCGTGACCCGCTTGTGCTTTGGCGACTGGCCCGCCATCTGCCGCGATTTGTCGCAGAGTCGGTCAGTGGCGGGGTGGATGTGGCGGGGCGCGCATTTTCGCCAGGGATGCCGCTGAACCCCGGCTGGGTCGAACTGCCAAGTGATCTGCCCGATGGCGCGCGCGCGGCCCTGGGCGGGGAATTGTCGCTGATGCCCGGAACGCTGGCCGCTGGCAGCGAGGATGGCAAGCTGATCATCCACCTGCTTGATATCGACGCGGGCTTTGATGCCGCCATCGCGCGCGAGGAAGCCGAGATCGCCGCAATCATCGGTCAGAACCGAACGGTGCGCGCATGACGCTTTGGTTGCATCTGGTGGCGCTGGGCTTGCTTGCCACTCTGGCTGGCGCGCTGTGGCGGGTGTGGCGCGGGCCGTCGCAGGCCGACCGCATGATGGCCGCCCAGCTTGTCGGCACAGGCGGGGTTGGCGTGCTGATCGTGCTGGCGGCGTTGCAGGACTGGGCGCTTCTGGTGGTAGCGCTGGCGCTGGCGCTTCTGTCGGCGCTTGCCGCCGTGGGCTTTGTCAAGGCGCAGACCCCTGACGGCGCTGGCGATCCGGAAGAACAATCCGCGCATCACGGCGGGCAATACCACCCGGCGGCACGTCAAAAGGATGGCGCGACGTGATATTCGATCTTGCAACCTATGTCCTGACAGCCCTTGGACTGGTGTTTTTTACAGCCGGTACAGTCGGGCTGATCCGGTTTCCCGACACGTTCAGCCGTCTGCACGCGCTGACCAAGGCAGACAATCTCGGCCTTGGCTTCATAGCGCTTGGCGTGGCGTTTCAGGTTGAAAGCCTTGCGCAAATCGCCACATTGGCGCTGATCTGGGCGCTGGCCCTGCTGGCGGCGGGCACAGTGGCGCAGTTGGTGGCGCGGGCGGCATTGACCACATCGCAGGAGGACGAATGACCCTCGCGCTTGACCTTGCTCTGTGTGCGCTGATCCTTGGCGTGGCGCTGGCCGCAGTGGCGGGGGCAGGGGTCTTTCGCGCGGTGATCTTCTTTATCACCTATGGGCTGTTTGTGGCCATCGGCTGGGCGCGGCTGGGGGCATATGACGTGGCGCTGGCCGAGGCGGCCATCGGCGCGGGGCTGACCGGCGTGCTGCTGCTGGCCGCGCATGGGCGATTGCGCCGGATGCAGGCAGACACGACGGAACGGCGCAGCCCGACGCTGTCTGCGGCACTGGCCGGTGGCGCCATTGCGCTGGCGCTGGGTTGGGCCTGGTTTGCGCTGCCTGCACCGCAGCCGCCCGATGTCGCGCAGGCGTTGCCGCAAACGGGGGTCGGAAACCCGGTTACGGCGGTGCTCTTGAACTTCCGGGCATGGGACACGCTTTTGGAAAGCATCGTGCTGCTGGCCGCCCTTCTTGGGGTTTGGATGCTGGCGCGGGACGCGGATTGGAACGCACCGCTGGGGCCGCGCTATCATGCGCGCCCTGATGGGGTGCTTGCATATTTCGGGCGGTTTCTGCCGCCAATCGGGTTGTCCTTCGGGGTCTATCTGGTCTGGGCCGGGGCAGAATCGGTTGGCGGCGCGTTTCAGGGCGGGACCGTGCTGGCCGGGGTGGTGCTGGTGGCGATGATGGCGCAGCTTCTGCGCCCGCCACGGGTTTCGCAGGCCATGCTGCGCGCGGCGCTGGTGCTGGGGCCGGGCGTGTTCCTTCTGTCGGGGCTGGCCGCTGTCGGTTTGGGCCGCGAGTTCCTGAGCCTGTCGCCCGCAATTGCAAAATCCGCAATCCTGATCATCGAGGCGGCGCTGACCATCTCGATCGCAGTGACATTGGCGCTGCTGGTGATCGGTCCTGCCGAAGACCCGGAGCCTGGCAGATGAACCTGACCGTCTTTGCCCTGACAGGTGCGGCGCTGGTGGGTCTTGGGGTCTATGGCCTGCTGGCGCTGCCCCATCTGCTGCGCCGCGTCATCGCCTTCAACCTGACCGGCTCGGGGCTGTTTCTGTTCTTTGGCGCGGCAGGCGCGCGCGTGGGGGTATTGGATGCGATCCCGCAGGCATTGATCATCACCGGCATTGTCGTGGCGCTTTCGGCCAGCGCGCTGGCGGTGGGGCTGGTGGTGGCCCTGGCGCGCAGTTCCGGCAAGGTCGTGCTGCCCGACGAAGACCCGTCGCCATGACCGCGCTGGTGGTGGTGGTGACATTGCCGCTGCTTGCGGCGCTGGCCGTGCTTGTTCTGCCCGAGCGCGCCCGCGTGAAGCTGGCGCTGGGTAGCGTGGCCCTGGGGGTGCTGGCGGCGCTGATGCTGGCGCGCGCGGTTTGGCAGGACGGCGCGGTTTTGCTGACGCTGGGCGGCTGGGCGCCACCGCTTGGCATTGCGCTGCGCGCCGATGGGCTGGCCGCCGCCCTGACCCTGATGAGCGCGCTGGTCATGGCCGCAGTTGCGCTGGCCGCCCGGTTCGAGATGCGCACCAGGCGGGTTGGCGCGCGCGCGGCCTTTGGCTTCTGGCCGCTGATGCTTCTTTTGTGGGGCGCGCTGAATGCGGTCTATGTCTCGCGCGATCTGTTCAATCTTTATGTCGGCATCGAATTGCTCAGCCTTGCCGCCGTGGCGCTGGTGGCGCTGTCGGGCACCGCACAGGCGCTTGCGGCGGCGCTGCGCTACATGATCTTCGCGCTGGCGGGCTCGCTTCTCTATCTGGCGGGCGTCGTGCTGAGCTATGCGGCGCATGGCACGCTTGATATCGGATTGCTGGGCGAACGCATTCCCGCGCATAGCGATGCGCTGGCACTGGGTCTCATGACGGCCGGATTGCTGGCCAAGACCGCGTTGTTTCCCTTCCATGTCTGGCTGCCAACAGCCCATGCGGCGGCCCCGGCCCCGGCATCGGCGCTGTTGTCGGCGCTGGTGCCCAAGGCGTCCTTCCTGATCCTGATCCGGCTGTGGTTCGAGGCAATGCCCGACCTTGCCTCGCCGCCCGCAATCTTGATGCTGGCCATGCTTGGTGCCGTCGCCGTGATCTGGGGCGGCATACTGGCGCTGGTGCAAAAGCGCCTGAAGCTGATCGTCGCCTATTCGACCGTGGCGCAGCTGGGCTATCTGTTCATGGTCTTTCCGCTGGCGGGGGGGGCTGGGTCGGCGCAGCCCTGGTCCGCCGGGGCGTGGACAGGGGCGATGTTTCACGCGCTCAGCCACGGGTTGGCCAAGGCTGCGATGTTTCTGGCCGCAGGCATCTGCATCGCCGCGGTCGGCAGTGACCGGCTTGGCGATCTGCGCGGGCTGGCGCGGCAACTGCCGATGACAAGCTTTGCCTTTGCGCTGGCCGCAATCACGCTGATGGGGCTGCCCCCCTCGGGCGGGTTCACGGCAAAATACCTGCTGATGACATCATCTTTCGCCGCAGGGCAATGGCCTTGGGCGCTGCTGCTGGCCGGGGGCGGCTTGCTGGCCGCGGCCTATCTTTATCGCCCGATGGCCGCGCTTTTCGCGCGCGAGGCGCGCGTCACCGCGCGCCCGATCCCGCGCGTCTGGCAGGCGGTGCCGCTTGCGCTGGCAGCCCTGTCGATCCTGCTGGGCGTGCTGTCGGCCACCCCGTTCGATCTGTTGCAGATCGCACGCCCGGAGCCGGCAGCGGAGGGATTATGAGCGCCGCTCTGCCCGTGCTGATCCTTCTGAGTTCGCTCATTCCGGCGGGCGTGACCTTCTTTCTGGCGCAGGACAGCCACCGCTTTCGCAACATGCTGAACCTCGGCGGCGCAACCCTGAAGCTGGGGCTGATCATCTGGATGCTGCGCGCGGTGGCGGACGGGGCCAGCTACGAGGCCACACTATCCCTCGCCCCCGGTCTGGTGATGCTGCTGCGCGTCGATGCGCTGGCGCTGCTGTTCATTTCGCTTTCCGCCACGCTCTGGTTTCTGACCACGATCTACGCCATCGCCTATTTCGGCACCAAGGCGGAATTGTCGCGCTTCTTCGGGTTCTTCAGCCTGTGCGTGGCGGCGACCACAGGGCTGGCACTTTCCGGCTCGCTGATCTCGTTTTTCATCTTCTTCGAATTGCTGACCCTGTCGACATGGCCGCTGGTTGCGCACAAGCAGGACAAGCCGTCGCTGGCCGCAGCGCGGGTCTATCTGGCCTATGCGCTGCCCGGTTCTGCGGCACTGCTCTGGGCGATCATCTGGCTGGAAAGCGCCACCGGGCCGGTTCTGTTTACTGACCCGCCCGATCTGAGCACGCTGGAGCCGGGCGCGCTGCGCGCCATTTTCGTGCTGTTCATCATTGGCGTGGGGGTCAAGGCCGCAATCGTGCCGCTGCATGGCTGGCTGCCCACGGCGATGGCCGCCCCCGCGCCGGTCTCGGCGCTGCTGCATGCCGTGGCGGTGGTCAAGGCCGGGGCATTCGGGGTTGTGCGCATCATCTATGATGTGTTCGGTGCGGCCAATGTGGTGGCGCTGGGGGTGGGCCTGCCGCTGGCCGCTCTCGCCTCTGTCACCATCATCTGGGGATCGGTGCGCGCCTTGCAGCAAGACGAGATCAAGAAGCGGCTGGCGTTTTCCACTGTCAGCCAGGTCAGCTATATCGTGCTGGGCGCAGCACTGGCCAGCCCGCTGGCGATGATTGGCGGGCTGGTACATCTGATTCATCAGGGGTTGATGAAGATCACGCTGTTTTTCTGCGCGGGCATTTATGACGAACGCGCGGGTATCAAGACCATTGCGGGGCTGAACGGCATGGGCGCGCGGATGCCCTGGACCTCGGCCTGTTTCAGCATCGGGGCGATAGGCATGATCGGGTTGCCCCCGCTGGCCGGGTTTGTCAGCAAATTCTATCTGGGCCTTGGCGCGCTGGAGGCAGGCGCTCCCTGGGTGTTGGGCGTTCTGGTGGCCTCGACCTTGCTGAACGCGGCCTATTTTCTGCCGCTTCTGTACCGGTTGTGGTTCCTGCCCGCAGCCGAAGACACAACTGGCGATGACCGCGCCCCCGCCCTGATCGGGCCTGCTGTCGTCACCGCGCTTGCCACATTCGGCGTGGGCATGCTGGCCGCCAGCGCGATCAGCCCGCTTGGCTGGGCCACGCTGATCGTTACGCGGGAATATGGACCATGACGACACTTTATTCCGGATCGCTGCTACCGCTGGCCGTGCTGGTCTGGCCGCTGCTGCTGGGGCTGGTTCCTGCCATCCCGCGCTGGCGCAACAGGGCGCTGCTGGCCCTGCCTCTGGCCCCGCTTCCGGCGCTGGGATATGCGCTGGCGGGCGCGCCCGGCGCGCTGTTCGTGCCGGATCTGGTCCTTGGGGTATATCTGGCCCCTGTGCCGGGGGCCGCGCTGTTTCTGGGGATGACCGCGCTGGTCTGGATCGTCGCCGGAATGCATGCCGCGCTGACGCTGCCCCCCGGCCCGCAAGCAGGCATCCTGACCGGCTTCTGGTGCCTGACACTGGCGGGCAATCTGGGCGTGTTTCTTGCCGGCGATGTCGTCACCTTCTATCTGGCTTTCGCGGCCGTCTCTCTTGCAGCGTGGTTTCTGGTGGTCCATGAGCGCACCCCACAGGCGCTGGCGGCGGGCAAGCTCTATATCACGCTTGCAGTGCTGGGAGAGGCCGCCCTGCTTATCGGGCTGATGATCGGCGTGGCCGCAGCAGAGGATTTGCAGATCGCCTCTGTGCGCGATGCGCTGCCCGATGCCCCGCTGGGGGCGTTCGCAATTGCTGCGCTTGTTGCGGGCTTTGGCATCAAGGCCGGGATGGTGCCCCTGCATCTGTGGCTGCCGGTCGCGCATCCGGCCGCCCCTGTGCCGGGATCAGCCGTGCTGTCGGGCGCAATCGTCAAGGCCGGGCTGATCGGCATGATCCTGTTCATCCCTGTCGCGTCGGGCTGGGGCAGCGCGCTGATCATGGCGGGGCTTGTCGGCTGCTTCGGCGCCGCATTATGGGGGCTGACGCAGCGCAACCCCAAGGCCGTGCTGGCCTATTCCACTGTCAGTCAGATGGGGCTGATGCTGGCGCTTGTCGGCGCAGGGTCAGGCAATGTGGCCTATTATGCGCTGCATCACGGGCTTGCCAAGGCGGGGCTGTTTCTATGCGTGGGCGCAGTGGCCGCCGCGGGCACCGCGCGCGCGCGCCTGTTAAGCATGGGCGTTGCCGGGATTGTGGCGCTGTCGGTGGCCGGCTTCCCGCTTTCCGGGGGGGCATTGGTCAAGCTGGCGGGCAAGGACGGGATCGCGTCGGGGCTGGCGCTGGGCCTGACGCTCTCCAGCATTTCCACAACGCTAGTGCTGGGCTGGTTCATGCTGCGCCTGGCGCAGCAGGATGCGAAACCGGATCACCAGCCTGTCTGGCCCCATTTGTTTGCAGGCACCGCAACTCTGGGCGCGCTGGCGCTTGTCGTGCCCTGGGCGCTATGGGGAAATGTGACCGGGTTTCAGGGCAGCTACCCCCTCTGGCCAGAGCATGTTCTTGCAGCGCTGTGGCCCATCATGCTGGGGCTGGGTGCCGTCTTGGTGGTGCGCGGGCGTGCCCTGCCAAGCCACCCTCCCGGCGATGTGCTTGCGCTGCTTGAACTGCTTTGGGTGCGCGAGGTGCAGGTGCTCAAAGACCCGTCACGCTTGCGCCAGAACGCCACAAAGGGCCACAGACGCGCAGCATTGCGCTTCCTTCTGCGTTCGCGACGTGCCGACAAAGTCTTGCAGTCCTGGCCCCGCGCCGGGTTTCTTCTGACTGCGGTGGCGCTTGCATTCGCCCTGCTGATCGGGCTGGCAGACTGACAGGCGATATGACCCCGACCGCCCCCCGGTGGCAGGACCGTCAGGCATGTCCGGCACCCCCTATGGCGTCTGACATGCTGCCTTTGTCGAAGTGAACACGGGCCAGCAGGTCGATGAAACCACACTGCGCGCCTGGTGCCGCCCGCCCTGCCGCCCACATCACGCAAGCACCATGTCCTGCGTCACTCAAAACGCGCGTTGAGCGGCACAATGTGACGCAAATCAGAGGCAGCGCCATATCTCGAAACCCCTCTGTTCAGAGGGGGCATCCGGGCATCTTCCAAGAGTATCATGCCATGCATACTGTTCAGAGGGGATGTTCACATGCAGAAAACTCGGCTGCTCTGGTCCGGCGTCACTGCGTTTGCGCTGACATGTCTTACCCCTGCGCTGGCTGATATCGACGACGCTTACGACCATGCCGATATTCCCCGCGTTGCCGGATCAAGCATTGTCTATTTCAACCGGACGGAATTCGACCGCGTAGCCATTCCGACAGGGCCATATGACGGGGATGCCTTTGAAAGTGCAGAGACACTGGAAGGCGAGGTGCTGAAACTCAGCTACACCTTTGACAACCCCGATATTTCAACCCTGCAGATCAAGCGCAACTATATCGACGCTTTGGAAGCGCGCGGTTTCGAGATCCTCTATGCCGACTCGCATGGCGCGCTGGGCAGCGGTGAAGGGCGGTCATTCTATAACGGCACCGATCTGTTCAGCCGCGGGGCGCGCGATTGCTGCCGTCTGGCCACCCGCGCGTCAAACCGCGATCTGCGCTTTATCGCCGCGCGCTCGGCAGACGGGTCGGTGCTGGCCGGGATCGCCACCTTCAACGAACGTCGCGTGCCCGGCCCGGCGGTGGAAATCGCGGTGGTGACATCGGCCGAGATGGGCACCGAGATGGACCACCAGCCCCTGACCGCTGGCGAGATGGAAACCGGGCTGATCGAGGAAGGTCGCGTCGCCGTGCAGGATATCCTGTTCGAATTCGATTCGGCGCGGATATTGCCGGATTCCGCAGATGCGCTGGCCACCGTGGCAGAGTTGATGCGCGACGCGCCGGGTATCGCGCTGCTGGTGGTGGGCCATACCGACAACACAGGCAGCTATGACTACAATCTGAGCCTGTCGATGGCCCGCGCGCAGGCAGTGGTGGACTATCTGACCGGGCAGCATGGTGTTTCCGGCCAAAGGTTGCAGGCCGCCGGGGCGGGCATGAAGGCCCCGATAACAACCAACCGCACCGAAGAGGGGCGCGCCCTGAACCGCCGAGTGGAGCTGGTGGAGATGCAGCACTAAAGCAATTTCAGAAAAAGTTGACAGACTTTTTCGGTTCGAAATTACGACAAAACAAAAGGTTAAAGCATTGAAGGCGATTCAACGAAAAGCCGAAACGCCTTAGGCAGGCGCATACTGGAAAGAGCATGCCATGATGGAACTTCTGCGTGAAGAACTGAACACGGTCCTGCTCTCGCTCGGGTTGCTTGCCGTGCTGGTCTATGCGGTCATGCGTGATCGCAGGAACCCCCTGAAATGGTCGAAGAATGCGCGTGATCCAATGGATGTGCTGGCCGAGCGGCGCAACTGGCAGCGCAGCTTTACGGGGCCAAAGCCCGGTTTCGGGCGCAAATCGGCCGCGGTCAGCGTGATCGGTGACAAGGATGATCCCCGCGCATGGGAAGTGGTGATCACCAGCGCCACCAGATCAAGCCCGCATCGCAGCCATGCCGATATACCTGGTGATACGATCTTTCGCGCCCCCCTCCCCGTGTTCCCGCGCGAGTTGGTGGTGTTCGCGGGCGCAATACCCGCCACAACCAAGACGCCCTTCGACCCTATGCGCGACATGGCCGGAATGGAAGAACGCCGCCTGCGGCAGGAATTGCGCGACATGCTGGGCAAGACCCATCAGCGCGCCCTTGACGCGCTGTCGCGCCAGCCCGTGCCGGGCGGCAACAAGATCACTGTTCTGGCAACGCACGACCCGAATGCGCGTTTCGATGTGGCCGAAATCGCCCGTCTGCTGACGCGCTGGTCGGCGTTCAATCCGATGACCAACCCGGCGCGGCTGGTGATCGATGAATTCGGGATGATGCTCTACCTGCGCGAGGCGCTAAGCAACCCGGACGCGATTTCGGCCTTTGTCACCCTGGCCTTCAATCTTCAGGCCACTGCGCGCGGCGCGCAAACGGCGCAGGGCGTTTCCGCCCCGCCACCCCACCCTTCCGAAAATTCGCCGGTTTCACGGAGTTCCCTGGCATGACACAGTTTCCCGCCCCTGCGTTCGGATCTTTTCGCCATCTGTGCCTGACAATGTCTGCGCTGGTGCTTGGCAGTGCGCTGGTGCTGGGACCGGCCCATGCCGATGAGGCGGTCGCGCTGTGCAGCGGCGGCGATCTGCGGCCAGTGGCATCGGGGAAAACGGTCGAACGGGATATCCGGCCGGGGGACAACTGGCGCTATATGCTGACGCAGCCCGTCGGGGCGGGACGGGTCGATTACTGGCTGCATAATCAACCTGCATCGGCAATGGAAATCAACTTCCCGTCGCGCAAGTTGGGGGTGTTGCTGATCATGTGCCGGACCGGCAATCTGCAAAGCTGGGACGATACCGAAATCCTGCGCGTGGTGGAATTGCAACCCGGCTTGCGCTCTCAGGATTTCATCCCGATTGTCAACAATGTTCGCGTTCAGGAAGGGGATCGCTTCATGCTGCGGGTCATTGCGATCCCCAGCGCAGAGGAAGAGCGCTCGCGGCTGCGCAGCGTGCTTGGCCGCGCGGCGACAGCGGCGGCGATCGTCACTTTCGGCGGCCCTGCCGCGTTGCCTGCGCTATCTGCTGCGGCGACAGTCGATCTGCTGCGCTCCAGCGCCTCTGACAGTTCGGATCTGCCATTTGGCTTGCGCTTCTCGCTGAACCCTTCTGCCGGTGCTCAACCGCAGGCCGCCGACCCCGCAGAAGACGAAACCGCGACAGAAGATGGCGCAACCGCCGAGGCATCCGATATGCCGCTGCTGGACCTGCTGGAAAAGCATTTCGTCGATAACCCGCAATTGTCACCGCTGCTTCCCGCAGGGCCGCAGGATCTGTCCCCTGACACCGCGCAGGCCGATGCGGACGGCTATTTCACGGCCCCCGCCACGGCACCTGTCGGCGCGCGCATCCCGGTGCAACTGACTTATGACGACCGGAAGTATTTCGACAATCTGTTGCTGATTGATCCGGACCTGCCGGACAATGCCCTGACCGGCTCTGCCGCGCGCAATACACATCTGATCCAAGACCTTGATAAGGTCCATCGCCGGGCGGCGGACAATCCGGGCGTCTATGAATTCCGGCTGCGCAGATGGGATGGCTGGGACCGCCGCGTCATGGCGCGCAGCCTGATTGAACTGTTCGATATCGAAATCGACATTCAGGTGCCCGATCAGGTCGGCACGCGCGAAGAATTCGAAGTGTATCTGAACCCGGTCATGGACGGACATCTGGTCATTGTCGATGCGGATCGTGACCCCGAAGATCTGGTCGGTGAAAATACCCGGCGCAGGAATCTTGTCGAAGATGCCGAAGGGCCGGGTCTGTTCACCCGCACGGCCCCAAGCACTGCCGGTGACTATGAAGTGCGCTTTCACTTCAACCGCAGCCCCCGTTGGTCGGAAGAAACAGGGCGCGCGGGCCGTCTGATGGCGCGCGCGCCCTTGCGCGTGGTCGATGCGGCCGATCTGGACGCGGCGGAACCCCCGGCGCAGGCCGACAAGCTGGCCGAGCTGGAAGCACAGATCGCGGAATTGTCTGAAAATCTGGAACAGGCCACTGTTGCGCAGGCGGAAGAGATCCGCGATCAGATCGCGGCGCTGGGGCTGCCCGCGCTTGCGATGCTGATCGAGTTGCTGAATCAGCAGCAGGTCAGCCCGCAACTGGTCTATGCCTTTACCGCGCCGCAACCGCCTGCCCAATGGGCCACAGCCCCTGCCAGCGCCCCCGCAAGCGCACCGGTCCCGCAGACGCCGCCTGCCACAGCCACGCCCGCCACTGTCGCGCCAGGCGCTAAGCCGCACCCGCAGATGCAGGCCACTACAGCCGGATATGCGGTGACCGGTGTTGCCGCAGATGATGTGCTCAATATCCGCAGCGGACCGGGGACAGAGAATATGATCCTTGGAATGCTGCCGCCGAATGCAACGGGCATCACCCCCACTGGCGAGAGCGCACAAAGCGGCGATGGCGGCACATGGTGGCAGATCGCCGACCCGGCCCTGCCCGGTGGCACGGGCTGGGTCAATGCGCGCTTCCTGATGGCCGCCCTGCCCCCCGACCCCCCTGCGCCCACGACACCCGCGCCCGGCAGCACCCCGCCCCTGCATGTGACCGGGATTGCATCAAATGAGGTGCTTTATCTGCGCAGCGCACCCTCGTCCGATGCGCCCATTGTCGCAATGCTGCCGCCCGATGCCGACGGGATTGCCCCGACCGGAGAGACGCGGTTCATCTCTGGCATCGAGTGGATCGAGATCTGGAATGCAAATGCCGCGCCCGATGGCAAAGGCTGGGCGATGGGTGCCAACCTGACCCCAGAGGCGGGCATCCCCAATGTGCTGGATATCGCGAAAGCCTATACTCACCAGCCCGGTGCCACACCGATGGACCCGACCGAACTCTATCGCCTGACCGAGGCGATCCTGCATTATGCCCGCGACAGCGCCTTTGCACCGGGCTACATGCTCTCGCCCCTGACGCGCGCCATCGTGACCGCGCAGGCTGCAGACGGGCGTCTGCCGCATGTGCGCTATCACCTGACGCTGGGGCAGGTTGAAACCGGGGCGTTGGCTGCCGGAGGGGCGCATGAGTGGATCGAGGTGGTCGAACTGCGCCGCTTCAATCTTGGCCCGGCGCGCCATGCGCAGGAAGCCGCGGCGCATGGGGCAGGAAACACGGCTGCGCTGGAACACTTTGGCGAGGGGCCGGATATGGTCTGGCGCTTCGCGATGCGTCCCTTGCGTGGGGTTGCCGCCGAGATCCTGTCCGCCAGCCGCGCCGAGATCGACACGCCAGAGCGCGATTGCATGGGCTTTCACTGCCAGATCGCGCAATCCATCATCCCGCATCTGACCGACTGGTCAGAGATGGAGCCGGTCGGCGCACCGCGGGATTTCCGCCCGTCTTATGACGAGTTGTGGCGGGGTGCCCCATCGGCCCCGGCAATGCTGGACATGCTTGCCCTGCTGTCGCCTTTCATGGCCGAGGCGACCGGCCATGACGCCGATTGGCAGCGGTTTGAGCCGCGCTGGAAGCGTGACCCGGAAGACCCCGTCGCCCATGTCATCATCGAGGTCGGGCTGGGCCAGGAGGCGGGGGCAGAGGTGATGTTGTTTGAAACCGACCTGCTGGATGACGAGCTGCGCTCGATCTGGTCACGGCTCGCGGCCATTGGCGGCCCATCTGATACGCGGTTTTTCCGCGCCGGGGCAGCCGAACGCTGGCCGGATCGGGAATGATCCCTGTCGCCGTGTCTGCCCACAAGCAAAGGAGGCATGAATGCCGATCAGGACTGCACCCTTTTTCCGTACGACATTTGCAGCCAGTGCGCTGATTGCAGGCGCTGTGCTGGCCCAGCCCGACGATATACCCCCGCTTGATGAATTCACCGACTTTGTGTTCGAAGTGGTCGATTTCGGCTTTTGCATGGCGCCGGACATTTCCGACGACGAAATACGCGCGATGATCACCGAATCGGGCGGGCAAACCTTCCTTCAGGGTACGGCCACCGCCCCGCAGGAAGTGCCGCTTCACGGGGCCGGGTATTTCACGCGCGGGGATGATGACACGGCAATCGCGGCCTCGATGCAGGCGTTTCTTGTGCCCGATGACGGCAAGATCACCCAGCTTTGCCTTGTCCTGCTGCCGATGGACGGCCCTGACGCAACCGAAGGCAGCTTCGCGCTGAAAGGCTTTCAGGAGTTTGTGGACACAGAAGCGCCGGATCCGTCCTACATGCTGGTGGGGCAGCATGCCGGTCGGAACGCAGTCGGCGAAGATGTCAGACTCGCCGATCTGGCGCAGGGCGCGGGACATGTCACCTTCGCAAAAGAGGACGGCGACGAAATGACCATCGAAATCGCCTTTGAGGGGATGCTCGGCAATGGCGAAATGGTGGAAATCGCTTTCAGTGCCGCGCTTCTGGAAGACGAGCATGTCACCTTCATGTATCTGAGGACGCCATGACGCGCATGATGACCACAGGTGCTGCGCTGGTCGTGCTGGCCACGACCGCCGCCGCAGAGACCGACATGAAGCGCGCGGAACGCATGGTTTCCCAGGCAATGCAAAGTGAATTCGGCGCATTGCTCGATTTCAGTGGCATGTCCGATCTGAACGCCCTGCCCCCGACCATCGCTGATCTGGACAATCTTGTCTTCTTGCACATCAGCGGCACCGGGATCGCGGATCTGGCGCCGTTTTCGGGGGCCGGGCAGCTTCATACGCTGATGATGCAGGATACTCCCATCACCGATATCGCAGCTGTCGCGACCCTGCCTGCGCTGCAAACGCTGTGGATCAGTGATACCGAAATCACTGATCCCGGCCCGATTGCCAGCCTGAAAAATCTGGAAGTGCTGCACGCCGTCTCTGCCGGGATCGGTGATTTGGGCTTTCTGGAAGGGCTGGATCAGTTGCAGGAACTGCATCTGCGCAACAACCAGATCAGCGACCTGTCGCCGCTGGCCACAGTAACGGCGCTGCGCGAACTTCACGCCGGGCATAACCCGATCCAGAGCATTGATGCGCTGACCGGCCTGCAGCATCTGGAGGTGCTGGGCCTGTCCTCGACGCGGGTGGCGGATCTGTCGCCTCTGGCCGGGTTGGTCCGGCTGCGTCAGCTTCATCTGATCGATACGGATGTGTCGGATATCGCGCCACTGTCGCAGACCCCGGCGCTGGAAAGACTGACCCTGATGGAAACGCAGATATCGGATCTTGCGCCGCTGGCAGGGCTGTCCGGGCTGCAACGTCTGTGGATCAACGAAACCGGGGTGTCCGATCTGTCGCCCTTGTCCGGGCTAAACGAACTGACGCATCTGCGCATCGACATGACAGAGGTAAGCGACCTGACCCCGCTGGAGGGGCTGCCGGCGCTGCGCGTGCTGACACTGTCGGGCACGGCCATCGATGATCTTGGCGCCCTGGAGGGGCGCGAGGGGCTGCGCCTGGAGGGGTACTGACGCAGCGGCCAGATACCGAAACCCCGATTGGAAAGGACGTTACATGGCAATGACAAGGTTTTCCATCGCAGCCCCGTTGCTTGCATTTGCTATGCTGCTCTTCGCCCCTGTGGCCAGTCTTCAGGCCAGTGAAGTCTCTTACAGGGTGGTGGGCGTTGCGTCCAATGACGTGCTGAATGTGCGTGATCGCATCGGGGTGTCCGGCAGCACCATTATCGGTATTCTGCCCCCCGGCACCGGCGGGATCGTCTGGACCGGCCAGCAGGGGCGTGCCAATGATGGGGGGCTGTGGTATCGTATAATTCACCCCCGCATCCCGTCGGGCGGTTGGGTCAATGCGCGCTTTCTGCGCGAAGAAGCCAGCGCCGCGCCCCCTGTGACCAGCGCAGAACCACCCGGCAGCCTGTTCAAGGATCATACCGCGCATCAGCAATCCTACCGCGTGGTCGGTGTTGCCGCGAATGATGTGCTGAATATTCGCTCTGGCCCCGGTATCTCACATGGCATTGTCGGAATGCTCCCGCCGGATGCGCGCAATGTGCGGATTACCGGGCGCATTCGTACCCTGGGCAGCGGTGCGGTCTGGGTCGAACTGCGCTCTGCCGCGCTGCCCGATAATCTGGGCTGGGTGAATGGGCGGTTTCTGGACCGGATGCCATGATGGCGCGCGGTGTGGCCATGACCGCCTTGCATGACCCCAGAAGGGGTTGAACGACGCGCGTGGCATGGGCACTGTGGCACAGGCACGCCAATTCAGGGCGGCGCAAACTGGCGCTTGATGCCCGGTTCGCCGCCCCCTGATCAAGCCAGGCAGAGGGGAGCGATGAAAACCGCAAGATTGCACGCAGCGCTGTTCGCCACGATTGTCACCGCCATGCCCGCAGCGGCGGACCGACCGATCCTGACATTGACCGGCGCGGTGCGCGATGCGCCGGTCACCCTGACCCGAAGCGACCTGAAAGCCCTGCCGCAACATGAACTGACAACGTCAAGTTCGGTAACCGATGGCACGCCCGTATTCGAAGGGTTTCTGATGCGGGATCTTCTGGCGCGACATGATGCCGAGGGCGACAGCGTTCAAGCACTGGCCCTGAATGATTACCAGATCGAGATTCCCGTATCGGATTTTCTGGATTTCGATGTGATCGGCGCGCTCTATCAGGATGGTCAGCCACTCAGCCCGCGCGACAAGGGGCCGGTCTGGATTGTCTATCCGCGCGATGATCATGCAAGATTGCAGGATATCCGCTACGATACGCGCTGGGTCTGGCAGCTTTCAACGTTGCATGTCGAATGAGCATGCCGGGCCAAAGCGAATGGCAGAAGAAATGGGCAAGCTATGCGCCCCTGGTGCCATTGCTGCTGATCTTTGTCGGCTCGCTTGGGCTGGCGCTGGCGAAAAGTTCGGCGCTGGAACGTGACATGCGCATCGCGGCAACCCAGAACATGCTGTGGGTCGTTACCCAGACGCAGATGGAAATTCTGATGCTGACACTTGCCGCAGGAAACCCGTCTGCCACAGATGACCAGATTGCGCAGCGCTTCGATCTTGTGCTGTCGCGACTGAACCTGATGCGCGAGGGGCCACAGGCGCGCTATCTGGCAGGTATCGGGCATCTGGACACTGTGCAACTCATGTCTGGCGCCCTGCTCGAACTTGACCCGCAAGAGCATGGCCATTCGCCCGAACTGCATGCGGGTCTGTTCGATCTGGGCCAGCGCCTGCACCCGCAGATCAACCGGATCGCCAATGATGTGATGACCACGGATTGGGAAAAAACCGCCGCGCGTCTGGACGAGTATCGCGCCACGCAACGGGTGATCATCCTTTCTGTGGGGTTTGCCCTGACCGCCGCTTTGGCCGTGTCATGGCTGCTGCTGCGCAACCAGCGCAGGCTGTATCTGACCCAGCTGGAGCGGGTGCGCACGACAAGTCTTCTGGAACAGGAACGCGACAGCGCGGCGATGTACCGGGATTTCGCAGCAATCGTATCGCACCAGATGCGTACACCGCTCAGCCTGATCGACAGCGCCATGCACCGGCTGTCGCGCAAGGGGGATCAGGTCACGGCGCGCGATGTGCTGGAACGCCGCGCGATTGTCAGCGATGCAATCGGCAGGCTGACGCGGCTGGTCGATACAGTGCTGCTTCTGGCCAAGCTGGACAATGATCAGCTTCAGGCGCGCTTCGCACCGCTGGAGATGTGCGCTTTGGTGACGTCTCTGGTCACCGAAACCCAGGCCCGCCACCCGGCGCGCAAACTGCATCTCACCTGCGCCGAGGGGCCGCTTCTGGCGCAGGGTGATCCGCATCTGGTGCGCCATATCATCGACAATCTTCTGTCCAATGCCCTGAAATACAGCCCCTGTGACACAGCGATCACGCTGCGCGTCTTTGCCAGGGATCAGCAAATCGCCTGCACTGTCACAGATCAGGGGCACGGCATCACGCAAGGCGATATCCCGCATCTGTTCGATCGCTACTATCGGGGGCAGGACCAGCAGGCCGGGCATGGCACCGGGCTGGGGCTGGCCGTTGCCCATGAACTGGCGCAGTTGCAGGGGGGCAGGCTGACTGTTGACACATGGCCGCAGAAAGGCTCGGTGTTTACCTTGTGGTTGCCACTCGCGAAACAGGATAGGGAACTCGACCGATGAAAGCGGCGCCCCTGATCCTGTGTGCAGAGGATGAACCGCAGCTTCTGCGGGATATATCGGATGAACTCAAAAGCGCGGGATATCGCGTCGTCGAGGCCCGAGATGGCGCAGAGCTGCTGGAACGGCTGAAGCGGGTCACGCCCGATCTGCTGCTTTGCGACATCATGATGCCCGGCATTGATGGTTATGAGCTTCTGGCACGGTTTCGCCGCGACTACCCGCATCTGGCGCATGTCCCACTGGTGTTCCTGTCGGCGCTGTCCATGAACGAGGCCGTGATCCGCGGCAAGCGGGCCGGGGCTGACGACTATCTGACCAAGCCCATCAATTACGATCTGCTTCTGTCGACGATAGAGGCCCGTCTGCGCCAGAGCCGGCAGTCCCGCGCAGGTATTCGCACCCTTGCCGGGCTGGGGCAGCATCTGCTTGACGCTCTGGCGGTGGGGGTGGTGCTGTTTGCGCCTGACGGGCAAATCAGACATGCCAATCGGGCAGCCCAGCGCTTGCTTTATGATCACGGCCAGGGCTTGCGCGACCAATTGGCCGAACCGGTCAGGCGCATGGGGGCGGACGCGGAATCCGGCATCGAGAACAGCCTGTCCGTCCTGCTTGATGAAAGCAGCTGTCTGATGTCGCAATTCCATGCCTGCCCGGCTGATCCCTATACCGGGGCGGGGGCGATGGTCATTGTTTTCCTTGCCGGTCCAGAGGCCCGGCCCGCCCTGTCATCGGACGCGTTGAAAGAGATGTTTGACCTGACAGCAACCGAGGCGCGCGTGGCGCATCTGCTGGCATCGGGGATGCGGCCGGAAGATATCGCGCGGGAAATGGGTGTCGCGCCGACAACCATCGCCTTTCATTTGCGTAATGCTTTTGCAAAGACCGACACCCACCGTCAGGCAGAGCTGGTCGCGCTGGTCTTGTCGCTACCGCTGCGCACCGAGGGGGAATAGCGCGGCGCGCGCGGCAGGGCTACAGGCTGGCGATTGACCGCAAGGGGGGTGTTGCGGCAGGGCGGGGCAGGCATGATGCCGGACCATATGGTCAGTGCCGCAACTGGCGGATCGGATCGGCGCGCTGATCGGGCGGCCCGCCGCAGAAGTGGACGCGAAAGTGGCGCAGGTCATCGGGTTATGGCCACAAGGATGCGAAACACCGCTTTGGCGCCGGGAATTGCATCATCTGATAGGTGCAACCTGTTCAACCCTGGGGTTGAAAGGTGTATTTTGGATCACGGGGTCGATAGCGCCTCGTGATCTTTTCGCTCAAGACGTCCCCATTCCGAACGCAAAGGTTCGGGCAACAAGAGAGGAGTGTTTGAGATGATCAGAACTATCGGTATCGCCCTTGCAGCGTCAACTTTGCTGATCGCGCCGGGACAGGCGCAGACCGCCAATATGCAGGGCCAGGCACAGGCGCAGGCGCAAGCCGGGTTCGAGTTGGCGCAGGCGCGCTCGGCAGACGACGTGATCGTGCAACTTCGCGAGGCGGGCTTCACCATCAACGCCGTGAAGCGCACATTCCTTGGCCGGGTGCGGATCGAAGCCAGCAACGAAACGACAATTCGCGAAGTTGTTGTCAGCCGCGCAACCGGCGAGATTCTGTCCGACCGGGTCAGCGCCCGTGCCGAAGCCTCGGGCGGGGCATCTGCCACAGGCACAGCCGCCAGCAATGGCATCGCGGGTGGCAATGCGACCGGCTCGGCCGAAACGGGCGCGACTGCCAGCGGCGGCATCGCAGGCGGCGCTGCTGGCGGGTCGGCAAGTGTCGGCGCAGCCGCAAGCGGCAATATTGGCGGCGGCAACGGCAATGCCGGTGGAAATGCTGGTGCCGATATTGGCGCAGGCGTCAGCGTTGGCGGCGCGCTGCGCTGATCGTTCCAATTGCTTGCGCGGGTGCCCCGCCCGCGCAAGCCCATCCCGCCGTGAAAGACCCAAGAATGACAAAGAAACCTGTGTTCAAACGGTCAACCGTTATTGGCCTCGGTTCAATGGTGATCTTCCAGATCGCCTGCGCCACCTTCTTCATCCTCGAACTCGCAACCGATGTGCTGGGCCTTCGTCACTGGGTAATCTCCCCCTTTTTAACGGGGTGCATCAGTAGAATTCACGCAGCCATTCT
>JAFIEF010000046.1 GCA_020832655.1 Paracoccaceae bacterium | reverse complement strand
GGGCGACCTGACGCTTCAGGATCGCACGAGGGGAAATCGCGACTTCCTCATGCGTGTCTGACGTCAGCACCCATGGAACATTTTAGGTATCTTGCGGAACGGAGGGTTTCTGGCTCATCGTAGCCTTCATGGAGCGAAGATGAGCAAGAAACCCGTGACGAAGAAAGCTGAGGCCGAGAAGGCCGTCAAAGACATCCGCCGCGCGACCCGCAAGGTTCACAGCGCAGAAGAGAAGATCCGCATCGTTTTGGCCGGTCTTCGCGGCGAGGACAGTATTGCCGAGCTTCAAATCTGTCTGGGTCGTGTCGATGGGGCATCTGATGGGCCTGTTTGACGCGCCCTTCCTCGGCATCGCACCAACACGCCGTATCGCGATGTTGCGTTATGCCGAATTTCACCGTGTCGAGAACGGAAGGATCGCCGAAACCGCCTTTTTCTGCGACATCTTGCATCTGATGCGACAGGCCGGGAAATATCCGCTCCCGCCTCAGACCGGCGCGCATCTGATCCAGCCCGGGCCTGCAACACATGACGGGCTTCTCTATGCGGCAACCCCGCCCGAAGAGGGCACGCAAACACTTGATCTGGTCTGCCGGATGATCGGCGCTATCAACAAACATAAGCAGTTTTCCGGTCCCGAGGAGGAACTGGCACAGCATTGGCATGATGATATGTGCTGGTGGGGGCCAGAGGGGATTGGCGCGACTTACTCAATCCCGCGTTATATCGAGCAGCATCAGCGGCCCTTTCGCACGCAGCTTGCGGATCGCGCGTTCAACGGTCATATCGCGCGACTGGCCGAAGGGAATTTCGGCGCTTTCTTCGGCTGGCCCAACCTGTCGCTAACGCCTTCAGGAGGCTATATGGGCCTGCCTGCTGGTGCGCGTGCCGATATGCGTGTCGTCGATATCTACCGGCGCGATGGCCGCAAGCTTGCGGAAAACTGGATCTTCATCGACATGCTGCATTTTCTGAAAATGCAGGGGCTAGATGTCTTGGGCCGACTGAAGCCATAGTTGGCCCAACTAAGCTGAATGAGTTGATATCTAGGGTAACGAAAACTCGAATTACTGTTTGTGTATCAACCCAACCGAGGTTGTGAATGGGCGCGCGGGGCAGCACACCAACCCGCACGCTGCTACAGCGTCGGTCGGGTTGGCTGATAAAAGAAGCCTGAGAGATCGAATATCCTCTTTCTGTTTTCGCCTTCCGCTGATTCATGCGCCACGCAACGGCTGGCTGTTTCCTCAAGACTCTGCACGGGCAATGCTGCAACCTCACAGTCGGCTTCAGGTCGGGGCTGTATGGTGGCAGAAACAGAGACCATGCGCCGACGGCACGCATAACCTGTGCTGCTTTTGGGCTTTTGTGAGATGACAGGTTATCCAGCATGATCACGTCGCCCTTGCGCAGGGTTGGGGCGAGTTGGGTTTCGACATAGAGTTCGAACATCTCTCGGTTCATCGCGCCATTGAACACCCTGGCGGGCGTCCAGCCTGTTATGTCGCAAGGCAGCGATGAAGGTCTGGGTATTCCAGTGACCGAAAGGGGCGTGGTCGATCAGGCGCGCGCCCTTCGCGGACCAACCGGTGGTCTTGGCCATGTTCGTCTACAGCATTCGCCATTGTCGCTCGGACCAATGGCGCGACATGGCTCATTCTCGTCGATAAACCCTATGCGCGTCAGAAGGTTACGCATGAAAGGTTGGCGACGCATGATACAGTCATGGCGGGCCTGCCGAACCTCGGGCCGCTTCTGTTCGACGGCTTGGCGGTGGTTCGGCGGGGATTTTACCCCCCGGATCAAATCTTGATCAGCATGACCATGTCGTTCACAAACTTCACGCAGACCCGAAACCGTGCCGCCGCGGATCGATGCGAATGACCTTCTTCGATGAATGCGACGACACGCTCTCGTAGCTCTACAGGAAGTGGCTTACCCATCCCAGACCCCAAATCTGCCATGTAAACAGGCAATGACAGATCAGTTCGCTTGGGAACCCTGAAACGGATAAGCCGCAACACGCTATAGCTATGGATCTCAGGTGTTTCCGGACTGGATTGTCCAGCGGTCTTTTCCGATGCGCGCAGCGTGACCGACCGCATTCTCGAAATTCTGCGGATGCATTGCCGCGACACTGTCAGTCACTATCTGCCCTCCACGACGGTGATGCCGCAACAGCAAAGGATCTCTGCGCAGGTGCTGCGAACTGCAGAATGGTCCTGAACTGCCCCCGTCATTGGCGGCGTCTGGTACATCGGGTTGGTCAGGGACCGACGCTACCCGCGCCGGATCGCGATGGTCTGCACCCGCTCTTCGGGTTCCTGCCGGATCAGGTCGATATGCAGCAGCCCGTTTTCCAGATGCGCGGCTGCGACCTCGACCCCCTCTGCCAGCGCGAATACCCGCTGGAACTGCCGCGCGGCAATGCCCCTGTGTAGAAAGACGCGCCCCTCGCGTTCTTCGTCGTGCTGCTGGCCGCGCACCAGAAGCTGGCGTTTTTCGACCGTGATCGACAGGTCTTTTTCGTCAAACCCGGCCAGTGCCAGCGTGATTCGGAAGCTGTGCTCGCCGGTCACTTCGATATTGAAGGGCGGGTAGCCATCTGCCCCGGCGCGCGCGGTGCGTTCGACCAGCCGTTCCAACTGGTCAAACCCCAGCAATAGCGGGTGCGAGGGGAAACTCAATTTGCTCATCAGCCTTGTCCTTTTCGAGCCAAGCGACATGCTGGCGGCCCCGTTGCGGCAGCCCCTTGCCAATATGGGCGGGTTTGCTTCCGGCGCAAGGGTATGGCCGCCCCCAATTGTCTTTTGCAGGGGCGGATTTCCGGGTAAGCTTGCAGCGAACGAGGCAAGGATGACAGGCAGAGATGAACTCCCCCGAAGAATTGAGTCATGAGGACGTCTTGCGCGTCAAGCTGCAGGTTATGCGCCAGAAACATCGTGACCTGGATGACGCCATCTCTGCCTTGCAGGAAAAGGGACCGACCCAGCAACTGACAATCCAGCGGCTGAAGAAGGAAAAGCTGGTCCTGAAAGACCAGATCGCCCGGATCGAGGATGAACTGACCCCCGATATCATTGCCTGAACTGATTGCACGCGCCCGCGCCATCGCTATTATGCGCGCCAGACGGGGCAGCCAGCAGGGGCGGGCATGATCAAGGCAGGAATTATCATGGGCAGCCAGTCCGACTGGCCCACCATGCGCGAGGCAGCAGCGATTCTGGACGAGTTGGGCGTAAGCTATGAGGCGCGCATCGTTTCGGCCCATCGCACGCCGGATCGGCTGTGGGAATATGGCCGCAGCGCGGTCGGGCGCGGCTTGCAGGTGATCATCGCCGGTGCGGGCGGCGCGGCGCATCTGCCCGGCATGATGGCGTCGAAAACCCGCCTGCCGGTGATTGGCGTGCCGGTTCAGACCCGCGCGCTTTCGGGGGTGGACAGTCTTTATTCCATCCTGCAAATGCCGCGCGGCTATCCGGTGGCGACAATGGCCATCGGCGCGGCAGGGGCCGCGAATGCGGGGTTGATGGCGGCGGGGATTCTGGCGCTGCAGGATGATGCGCTGGCCCGGCGGCTGGATGACTGGCGCGCGGCGCTGTCGGCCTCTATCCCAGAGGTGCCCAGCGATGAGTGACGCACTGCCACCGGGGCGCATGATTGGCATATTGGGGGGCGGGCAGCTGGGGCGCATGCTGTCGGTCGCCGCAGCGCGCCTTGGCTATCGCTGCCATATCTATGACCCGGCGGCCAACCCGCCCGCGGGCGATGTCAGCGCGGCCGTGACGACCGCGCCGTGGGTTGATGCCGCCGCGCTGACGGCATTTGCCGAAACGGTCGATGTCATCACCTATGAGTTCGAGAATATCCCCACCACCACGCTGGACATTCTGGAACGTCACGCCCCGGTCAGGCCGGGGCGGCGCGCGCTGGCCGTGTCGCAGGACCGGCTGAGCGAAAAGCAGTTTCTGCGCGATCTGGGGCTGGCCACCGCGCCCTTTGCGCCGGTCACTGATGCCGATGATCTGGAGCGCGCGCTGGCGCAGACCGGCACGCCCGCGATCCTGAAAACCCGCCGTCTGGGCTATGACGGCAAGGGGCAGGTCTGGCTGAACAGCCCCGCAGATGCGGGCGCCGCACTGGCTGAAATGCGCGGGGCAGAGGCGATACTGGAAGGCGTCGTGGCCTTCAGCCACGAAGTATCAGTGATCGCCGCGCGCGGTCTGACGGGCGAGGTTGCGGCCTATGATCCCGGCGAGAACTTGCATAAATCCGGCATTTTGCGGCGAACTCAAGTGCCTGCCCGCCTGACCCGTGCGCAGCGCGCGGATGCCGTGCTTCTGGCTGGCAAGATACTGAACACACTGAATTATGTGGGCGTGTTGGGGGTCGAGCTTTTCGTCACGGAGCGCGATCTGGTGGTCAATGAAATCGCGCCCAGAGTGCACAATTCCGGACATTGGACCCAGAATGGCTGTGCCGTGGACCAGTTCGAACAGCATATCCGCGCGGTCGCGGGCCTGCCCCTGGGCGATGGCAGCCGTCATTCGGATGTGGTGATGGAAAACCTGATCGGGGATGACATGGACCGCCTGCCGGACTTGATGACAACCACCGGCGCGGCGCTGCATCTGTATGGCAAACCCGATATCCGTCCGGGCCGCAAGATGGGGCATGTCAACCATGTCAGTGCGCCGCGCGGCTGACACAAAGACGCGCTATTCTTCCGCGGCGTCGGGCGCGCCTTGGCTGGTCAGGCCACGGAACACATCGGGCTGGACCCAGCGGCTGAGGTTTTCTGGATCGCGGATATGTTGCAGGAAATCACGCTCGACCATGTCGCGCAATGCGCCCGGCTCGGTATAGGCGCCGAACGGGGTCGGCGTGGCCAGATAGCGCAACGCATCGGGCAGGGTCATGTCATGGTCGAACACGCCGTGTTCCAGGAAGTGCAGCGTCTGCGCGATCACCTGCGGGTTGTTCATGATGAATGTGTGGGTGGCGCTGATCACGATGTGATCCTGCATCCCTTCAAGCTTGGTGCTTTCGACCGATACCTTGCCATCATCTTCGCCTTCAATCAGCCCGGACAGAAGCGGGTTGAGCGACAGATCGCCCGCGATGATGCCCAGTTCGTAATCGGGGAATTCGGGCAGGCTTTGCGGGGTTGATGCCTGATGCGTGCCAAGCTCCAGCCCGGCGGGGCCGTTGATCCAGGAAAACGCCTCGATATCAGAGAAGTAATCGACGATTTCAGAGCCGTGATTGGGCGGCGCCAGCATGATAACACGGCCCATCTGTTCGGGGCGTTCGCGGTCCAGCCAGCCACGTGCCAATATGCCGCCCATCGAATGGGTGACGAAATGCACCGGGCTTTCATCGCAGTCTTCCACCGCCAGCCCGACATGCTCCATCAAATCCCTGATCGGGGCGGCGCGCGACGGATAGCCCTGATTGACGGTCTGATAGCCATGCAGTTGCAGCGCTTCTTCCATTACCGCCATCGAATACTCGCTGCGCGCCAGCCCGTGCAGCAGCACCACGCAATCGGCTTGCGCGACGGCGGGAAAGGTCAGTAACACTGCTGTCGCAAGTCTTTTCATGCGCCTTAATATATGAAGCCGGGCGCAACTCTACCAGAGGGGGCAAAGAACGACCGATGACAAGCCCGCGACTGGCCGTTCGCGCCATCATCCTGCATGCACACCGTCTGCTGATCGTGAATGCGTATCCCGGCGGCAAAAGTGATCTGTGGTGCGCCCCCGGCGGCGGGGTCGCGCGCGGCCAGTCGCTGCCCGACAATCTGAAGCGCGAAGTGTTCGAGGAATGCGGGCTGGACATTGCCGTGGGCGCGCCCTGTCTGGTCAATGAGTTCCACGACCCCGACAGCCCGTTTCATCAGGTCGATATCTATTTCCGCGCAGCCATCACCGGCGGGCAGATCGATCCGGCCTGGGTGGATCCGGCGGGCATTGTCACGGCCCGCCGCTTTGTGACCGAGGCGGAATTGCGCGCGCTGCGCTTCAAGCCCGACAGCCTGCCCGATGTGGCATGGGGGGAGGCGGCATGGTCTGACGCCCCCGCGCTTTATGACGCGCTGGAACCGATTATCCGCTGATCAGCTTTCCAGCGTCTGGGCAAGGAATTTTTCCAGCCAGTGGATGTTGTATTCGCCGCTTTGCACTGCCGGTTCCGCCAGCAATGCGCGAAACAGCGGCACCGAACTGTCCACCCCGTCGATGATCAACTCACCCAGCGCGCGATTAAGCCGCGCCAGCGCTTCGGGCCGGTCGCGGCCATGCACGATCAGCTTGGCGATCAGGCTGTCATAATAGGGCGGGATCACATAGCCGGAATAGAGCGCCGAATCCATCCGCACGCCCAACCCCCCCGGCGCGTGATAGGTCGCCACGCGGCCCGGACAGGGGGTGAAATTGGGCAGTTTTTCAGCGTTGATGCGCACTTCGATGGAATGGCCGTTGACCACCAGATCCCCTTGCGCAAAGGAAAGCGGCTGCCCGGCGGCAACACGGATCTGCTCGCGCAGCAGATCGACGCCGAAAATCGCCTCTGTCACCGGGTGTTCGACCTGAAGGCGGGTGTTCATCTCGATGAAGTAGAACTCGTCATCTTCAAACAGGAATTCGATCGTGCCCGCCCCGCGATAGCCGATCCGTGCCACCGCATCGGCGCAGGTCTGCCCGATCCGGGCGCGGGTCTCGGCGTCAATCGCGGGGCCGGGGGCTTCTTCCAGAACCTTCTGGTGACGGCGTTGCAGCGAACAGTCGCGTTCGCCCAGATGCACCGCATTGCCCTTGCCATCGCCAAAGACCTGAATCTCGATATGGCGCGGCGCGCCCAGATATTTCTCGATATAAACCTCGTCATTGCCGAAGGCGGCCTTGCCTTCGGCGCGCGCGGTACGAAAGGCGCTTTCCAGATCCGCTGCACTGCGCGCCAGCTTCATGCCGCGCCCGCCGCCACCCGCCGTGGCCTTGATGATCACCGGATAGCCGATTTCCCCGGCCACGCGCTGCGCGGTCTCATAGTCAGGCACGCCGCCATCCGAGCCCGGCACGCAGGGCACGCCCAGCGCCTTCATGGTTTCCTTGGCGGTGATCTTGTCGCCCATCATGCGGATATGTTCCGCCGAGGGGCCGATGAAGGTGATGCCATGATCTTCGACCACCTGCACGAAGGCTGCGTTTTCCGACAGGAAGCCATAGCCGGGATGGATCGCCTCGGCGCCCGAAATCTCGCAGGCAGAGATGATGGCAGGGACATGCAGATAGCTTTGCGAAGACGGGGGCGGGCCGATGCAGATTGCCTCGTCAGCCATACGCACATGCATTGCGTCAGAATCGGCAGTGGAATGCACCGCGACAGAGGCGATGCCCATCTCTCGGCAGGCGCGGATCACGCGAAGCGCAATCTCGCCACGATTGGCTATCAGGATCTTGTTGAACATCGCGCGGCCTTACTCGATGATCATCAGCGGCGCACCGAATTCAACCGGGCTGCCATCGCCGATCAGAATACGCTTGACCGTGCCCGCGCGCGGGGCGGGGATGTGGTTCATCGTCTTCATGGCCTCGATGATCATCAGCGTGTCGCCTTCGCTGACACTGGCACCAATGCTGACAAAATTCGCGGCCCCCGGTTCCGGGGCCAGATAAGCGGTGCCGACCATCGGGCTGGTCACGGCACCGGGGTGCTGCGCGGGGTCGGCGCTGTCGGTTGTCGCGGTGCCGGCATTGGCCGGGGCGGCCGGCACTGGCGCCGGGGCAGGTGCCGGGGCAGGCGCGGCGGCCTGCATCATGACCTGCCCTGTCAGCTTCGACACATGCACATTCAGGCTGTCATTGTCGCCATATTCGCGCTTGACGCGCAACTCTGTCAGATCATTCTCGTTCAGAAGTTCTGCAAGTGCCTTGATGAAGGCGACATCTGCGTCATTGCGGCTGTTGGTCATGTGATCCTCGGCAAGTCGACATTCCATATTCGGGCGCTGCATAGGAACCCGTTTAGCGCGTGCTTATACGCCACTGCTGGCCGGGTGTGAAGCGCGGTTTTGATGCTGCGACAAGCGGGCTTCGGGCGCGCGCGGGCAGAACTGACTTCACAACCCAGTAAATTATTGTAAATTGCGCGTAAGGGAGGTGTCAAATGTCGAAATCGGCACTGACAGGCACACGCATCCGTGCCCGCAGGAACCTGCGTGGGCTGCGCCAGCTTGATCTGGCGCGCATGGTCGGCGTGTCGCCTTCCTATATGAATCTGATTGAACATAACCGCCGCAAGGTCAGCCCGGAATTGCTGGTGGCGCTGGCCAAGGCCTTGGGCGTGTCCGAGGACGCGCTGGCCGAAGACACTGACAGCCGCCTGCTGGAAGGGGTGCGCGCCGCTGCCATGCGCGCCGGGGCAGAGATGGCCGAACTTGCAAGGATCGAGGAATTCACCGGCCGTTTTCCCGGCTGGGCGAATGTGCTGGCGGAAACACAGGCGCGGGTAGAGCGGCTGGAGCGCGTGGTCGAACAGCTTTCCGACCGCATGAGCCACGACCCCTATCTGGGCGAGGCGTTGCATGAAATCATCTCGGCGGTGACGTCGGTTCAGTCCACCGCCGCGATCCTGAATGATGCCGATGATATCTCGCCCGACTGGCAGGCGCGTTTTCATCACAACATCTTGCAGGATTCCTCGCGCCTGGCCGAAGGCGCTGTGGCGCTGGTCAACTATATCGATGCGGCCAATGACACCGAAACCGGCCTTGCCTCGCCACTAGAAGAGGTCGAGGCCTGGCTGACCAGACGCGGCTATTACCTGCCCGAACTGGACGCGCCCGAAAATGTCGATTTGCAGGGGCTTGTGACCGGGCAGGCGGAATTGTCGTCCAGCGCCTCGCGCAGCCTTGCGCTGCAATGGCTGGGGCGGCTTCGCGACGATGCCCGCGCCTTGCCGCTGGCATCCTTCCTTGCCGCGGTGAAAGAAACCGGCTGCGCCCCCGACCAGTTGGCCGCGCAGTTTGATGCCCCGATTGACCGTGTGCTGCGGCGTCTGGCAATGCTGCCGCAAGCCAAGATGCACGACCTTGGCGCGCCCCGAATGGGGCTGGTGATCTGCGACGGCTCGGGCACGCTGATCTTTCGCCGCCCGGTTGACGGGTTTCCGCTGCCGCGCTTTGGCGGGGGTTGCCCGCTCTGGCCGCTTTATCATGCGCTGCGCATGCCCGGCCAAGCCTTGCGTGTGCCGCTTGTGACCGATGGGCGGCTGGGGCAGCATTTTCTGTCCTATGCCGTGTGCCAGCCGGTTTCCGCGCCCGATTTCAACGCCCCGCCCGTGCTGCTGGCAACCATGCTGCTGGTGGCGACCGGGCGCGATGATGGCAGCCTTTTCGACACTGCGCGCCGGGTTGGCGGAAGTTGCCGCACCTGCGCGCAGATCGACTGCACCTCGCGGCGCGAGCCATCGATCCTGATCATGTCGGCAGAAGCCGGGGATGCCAGCCGCGAACCGGCTGTGTTGCAAGGATAACTTTCTTTGACAGGTGCTGGTGAATACGAAATAAAGATACCGCCGGGGGCACTGCGCCGGATCGCAGCTTTCGAGGAGGAGAGCCGCGATCCGACACCCCCTGACATGACGCTGGCTGCGTCGGGTGATGGCAGGCAATGGGGGGACAATGGTCAAACGTGTTGTGGTCATCGAGGATGAGCCGAACATATCAGAGGCAATCCGCTATATCCTGACGCGAAATGGCTGGCATGTCGATGTCAGCCCCGATGGGGTGGGTGCGGTGCAATCCTTGTGTGATGATCCGCCTGATCTGCTGATACTGGACCTGATGTTGCCCAATATCAGCGGCTTTGAAATCCTCAAGCAATTGCGACAGGATGCCCGGACGCAGGCGCTGCCGGTCCTGATGCTGACCGCCAAGGGGCAGGGTGCCGACCGCATTCAGGCAGAGCAGTTGGGGGTCAGCCGGTTCATGACCAAGCCTTTCGCCAATTCCGAGGTGATCGCCGCTGTCGATGAATTGGCGGGGGTGAAATGAAGCCCCCGAAGAACACGCCATTTCTTGCCCGCGATTCCTATCGCATGCGCCGCCTGATGGATGCCGCGCGGTTCTTGCCGGTATTGGGTCTGATCCTGCTGTTGCTGCCGCTGATGCGTCTGGACCAGCAGGCCGAAACCCCGCCCACCGCCGCCGAAGCCGCCTATCTGTTTCTGGTCTGGTTCGCATTGGTCGCGGCTGCCTTCCTGATGTCGCTGGGCTTGCGCAAGACGCTGGAACCACATCCCGGCGCGGTCCCCCCCGCGCGCCAACAGATGCCCGACCAGATCAGCGCGTTGATCTCGGGCGTGCAGCGCAACCGGCCCGAAGCGACCGATGCTGACCCCCCGGCGGATGCGCAATCCTTGGATGACCGGGGCGCGGCTTCCCCATCCCCACCGCGCCCAGACCGCAGCGACGACTGACCATGTCATTCAACCTGCTTGTCCTGACCTGCCTTGCTTATGTGGTGTTCCTGTTCGTTGTCGCCTCGGCGGCGGAACGCAGCGCGCTTGAAGGGCGCGCGCGCTGGCTGCGCTCTTCGGTGGTCTATACCCTGTCGCTGTCGGTTTATTGCACGGCATGGACCTTTTACGGTGCCGTCGGCTATGCCGCGCGCTCGGGGCTGGAATTCATGACCATCTATCTGGGGCCGACGCTGGTTTTCGCGGGCTGGTGGGTTCTGCTGCGCAAGCTGGTGCGCATCGGGCGGGAACACCGCGTGACCTCGATCGCGGATCTGATCTCTGCACGCTATGGCAAGTCGAATCTTCTGGGTGTGATCGTGACCCTGCTGTGTGTTTCGGCAGGCACGCCCTATATCGCGCTTCAACTGCAATCGATTGCCCAGTCCTTCACGGTGTTCGTTGCCGACCCTGACGCGTCGCGCTTCGCCACTGATCGCACGCTGATCGCGTTTTGGGTGGCGGCGGGGCTGACGCTGTTCACCATCGCCTTCGGCACCCGCAATCTTGACGCCAATGAACAGCATCACGGGGTTGTCACGGCGATTGCGGTCGAGGCCGTGGTCAAGCTTCTGGCGCTGATCGCGGTGGGCATTTTCGTGGTCTGGGTCGTGGCCGAGGGGCCGCGCGATATTCTGACCCGGATCGACGCGCAAGCCCTGCCACAATGGCAGATCCAGCCCGGACGCTGGACCGGGCTGATCCTGCTGTCGGCGATTGCCATCATCTGCCTGCCGCGCATGTTTCAGGTCACGGTGGTAGAGAATATCGACGACAAGCATCTGGCCACGGCAAGCTGGGCTTTCCCGCTTTATCTGTTCCTGATCAGCCTGTTCGTGCTGCCGATTGCCGTCATCGGGATGGAGATGATGCCCGCAGGCAGCAACCCGGATATGTTCGTGCTGACCCTGCCATTGCATATGGGGCAGGACGGGCTGGCGCTGTTGTCCTTTCTGGGCGGGTTTTCGGCGGCGACATCGATGGTGATCGTGGCCTCGCTGGCATTGGCGACGATGGTGTCGAACCATATCGTCGTTCCGCTATGGCTGAAACTGCGCGCGGCGCAGAATCTGGACACGGGCGACATGCGTCTTTTGGTGCTTAGTGTGCGGCGGCTGTCGATCAGTCTTGTGCTGGGGTTGGGCTATATCTATTACGTCGTCACCGGCGGCTCTGCGGCGCTGGCCTCTATCGGCCTGATCGCCTTTGTTGGGGTGGCGCAGTTCATGCCTGCGCTTCTGGGGGCGCTGTTCTGGCGCGGGGCCAGCCGCAACGGCGCGGCGCTGGGGCTGGCCATCGGTGGGGTGCTGTGGTTCTACACGCTGTTCCTGCCCAGCTTCGGGCCGGATATGTTCGTGTCTGCACAGATCATGGAACAGGGGCTTTGGGGGCAAGGCTGGCTTCGTCCGTACAGCCTGTTCGGGTTGACCGCGCTTGATCCGCTGCTGCATGCGCTGTTCTGGTCGCTGCTTCTGAATTCGATGGCGTTCTGCATCGGCTCTTTCGTCAGCTTCCCCAGCCCGATCGAACGGGTGCAGGGGGCGTTGTTCGTCAATGTCTTCGACCGCCCCGGCGTGGCCAGAAGCTGGTCCCGCCCGGTGGCCCAGGCTGAAGATTTGCTGCCAATGGCCCAGCGCATTCTGGGGGCCGCGCAAGGGCAGGAGTTCTTTCGCGCCCAGGCCGAGACCCAGGGCAAGACCGGCTTCCTGCCTGACATCACGCCCGAATTCCTGCAATCGCTGGAACTGAAACTCTCCGGCTCGGTCGGTGCGGCAACGGCCCATGCGATGATTTCGCAAACCGTGGGCAGCACAGTGGTGTCGGTCGAGGATCTGATGGCCGTGGCCTCGGAAACCGCGCAGATCATCGAATATTCCACCCAGCTGGAGGCCAAATCCGAAGAGCTGGCGCGCACCGCGCGCAAGCTGCGCGATGCCAATGAAAAGCTGCAAAGCCTGTCGGAACAGAAGGACGCCTTTCTTAGCCAGATCAGCCATGAATTGCGCACGCCCATGACCTCGATCCGGGCGTTTTCCGAGATCCTGATGGATGCCGAAGGCATGAGCACCGAGGATCAGGTGCATTTTGCGCGCATTATCCATGACGAATCCATCCGCCTGACCCGGCTGCTGGATGATCTGCTGGACCTCAGCGTCTTGGAACATGGACAGGTGCAGCTGAATATCGGTCCGACAAATCTGCGCGATCTGATCGACAAATCCATCACCGCCTCGAAATCGGTTCAGGCAGAGCGGGAATTCCGTATCCTGCGCAATCGCGATCCGGAAGATATAGAGATCGTGACAGATGCCGGGCGCCTGTCGCAGGTTTTCATCAATATCCTGTCGAATTCCCGCAAGTATTGCGATGCTGAAAACCCGCAACTGAAGATCCGGGCGCGGCGCAAGGGGCGCATGGTCGAGGTTGATTTCATCGATAACGGATCGGGCATTCCGCGCGACAAGCAGGCGCTGATCTTCGAGAAATTCTCGCGCCTGACCGATTCGATGCAGGCGGGCGGGGCCGGGCTGGGCCTGGCGATCTGCCGCGAGATCATGAACAATCTGGGCGGCGATATCGACTATGTGCCGGGGCAGGGCGGGGCCGCGTTCCGCGTTACCTTCCCGCTGGTGCTGGCGCCGAATGCGCAAGCCTGACGCCGCTGTGCTTATGGCAGGATTTGCAGCCAGACCCAGCCGGTCAGCATTACCCCGGCCGTGCCGATCAGCACCGATGACGCCGCGACCCTGCGCGCGCGGCCATAGATATTGGCGAATACATAGACATTGACCCCCGGTGCCATCGCCGCGGTCAGCACCGCCGAGCGCAGCGCCTCTGTCCCCAGCCCGAAGGCGCGGGCAAGCCCATAGGTGATGGCCGGATGCAGGATCAGCGACAGCGCGACCATATAGGCGATCAGCCGGAAATCACCTTCGGGGCGGTAGCGATACAGCACACCCCCCAGACTGAACAGCGCCGCAGGCAGGGCTGCGCGCACCATCATGTCCAGCGCCTGATCCATGACGGCGGGCAGCGCCACCCCCGACAGGTTGACCGCAAAACCCAGACCGATGCCGATCACCAGCGCATTGCGGAACATCGCCGAAAACACGCGCCCCAGACTGTCCACCACCCGCCCGCCGCGATTGCGGATCACCTCCATCATGGTGATGCCGATGGCATAGCAGATCGGTGAATGCACTGCGATGATGGCGTAATTCGCCGCCAGCGCATCGGCCCCATAGGCGCGTTCGGTCAGCGGCAAGCCCAGCAGCACCGAGTTCGAAAACAACGCGACAAAGCCGATGGCCACGCAATCTTCCCAGTCGCGCCGGAACAGATGGCGCGCGCCCAGAAAGCCCAGGGCAAAGCCGGTGATCGCGCCGGTATAGAAGCTCGCCAGCAGCCGCCAGTCAAATTCCTGCCCCAGATCAAGCCGCGCAATGGCCACGAATAACAGGCAGGGGATGGCAAAGCTCTGGGTGAACCAGACCACCCCATCGACTTGCGCGTCATTGATCAGATTGCGCCAGCGCGCGACATAGCCAAAGCCGATCACCAGAAACACCGGCAGGATGACATCGGCCAGCGCCTGCATCAGTCCAGCGCCAGTTCGATCGTCATGCCGTCATGCGCGGGCGTGACATGGGCCGGGGTTTCGGCCTCGACACTGGCATGGTCCAGATCGACATGCATGTTTGTCAGGATCGCGCGGCCGGGCGTGGCCTGCGCAATCCAGCCCAGTGTCATTTCCAGATGGGCGTGCGTCGGGTGCGGCTTGCGCCGCAGCGCATCGACGATCCAGACATCCAGCCCTTGCAGCATCGGCCAGCTTTCGGGGTAGATATGGACGACATCAGGGGTATAGGCCAGCCCGCCCACGCGAAAGCCCAGCGCATCGATGCTGCCATGATTTAGCCGCAGCGGATGCAGCACCAGCGGCCCGCCCGCGCCCTCGACGGTGATGGGGCCATCGATCGTGTGCATGTCCAGAATCGGCGGGTAGGGTGAATCCCTGGGCTGCATGAAGGCATAGCCGAAGCGCGCGTAAAGCGCGTCCTGCGTCGCCCCATCGGCCCAGACCTTCAGCCTTTCGCCCATATTGAACACAAGCTGGCGCAGGTCATCGATGCCATGCACATGATCGGCATGGCTATGGGTATAGACCACCCCATCCAGCCGCCCGACACCGGCATCCAGAAGCTGCGCGCGCATATCGGGCGAGGTGTCGATCAGCACCTGTGTGCGCCCGCCATCGGTGATCCGTTCCAGCAGCAACGAGCATCGGCGGCGGATATTGCGCGGGTTTTCGGGGTCGCACGCGCCCCAATGGCCGCCAAGGCGCGGCACCCCGCCCGACGACCCGCAGCCCAGAATGGTTGCACGCAACATGGCCATCATGCGGCCTTCCGAAACAGCCGGTCGAAATTGCGGCAGGTCGCGGCGGCGAATTCGGCGTAATCCAGCCCGAAGATCTGTGCCCCCACCTTGGCGGTATGCACCGTATAGGCCGGCTCATTGCGCTTGCCGCGATAGGGGGGCGGGGCCAGATAGGGGGCGTCGGTTTCAACCAGAATGCGCTCCAGCGGGGCGGCGGCGAAGATGTCGCGCAATTCCTGTGATTTCGGAAAGGCCGCAATGCCCGACATGGACAGATAAAAGCCCAGATCCAGCGCCGCCCGCGCCAGCCTTGCGCCCGATGAGAAACAGTGCATCACGCAGTCATAGGCGCCCTGGCGGTGTTCCTCGGCCAAAATGCGCGCCATGTCGTCATCGGCATCGCGGGCATGAATGATCAGCGGAAGGCCGGTTTCGCGCGCCGCCGCGATATGGATGCGCAGGCTTTGCTGTTGCTGCGCCTTGCTCTCGGCCGTGTAATGATAGTCCAGCCCCGATTCGCCGATGCCCACCATTTTCGGATGCGCGCTCAACGCGACCAGCTCATCGATGCGGGCCATCGGTTCATCGGCCACGCTCATCGGATGGGTGCCGGCGGCGAAGAACACGCCCTCATGTGCCTCTGCAATCGCCTGCACCTGTGGCCGCAGCCGCAGCCTGGTGCAGATCGTGACCATGCGGGTGACGCCAGCATCGCGCGCGCGCGCGATCACGCCATCCAGTTCCCCGGCCAGTTCGAGAAAATCCAGATGGCAATGGCTGTCAACAATGTCGGGGGCGGGCATAAGCACCTCTGGCTTGGGGGGTCAGAGGAACTTGCGCGCCTCTGCTTCGGTTTTCAACACCATATCAAGCACCAACGCAGCAGGGTCAAGGTTGACCGCGCGCCCGTGCCGCGCGCGCGCACCCAATTCCTGCGCAAGCCGGGCATAGGCGCGCGCAGCCTGCGGATGCGGGGCAAGGCGGGCCAGCAACGCGGCCTCCCCCGGTACGGCCTCTGATCCGGGGCCAGTGATGCCTGCGCGTGCCAGACGGGCCAGAAACAGCTCGAACAGCGTCAGGATCAGCGCAAAGCGCGCATCATTGCCCTTGCCGGCGGCAGATTCGGCCAGTTTCAGCGCCGCGTCGCGGCTCATGCGCGGAATACCCTCAAACAGCGCGATCAGATCCTGATAGATCGCGGCCCCGCCCGATTGCGCCAGTGACACTGCCGCGCCCACCGACCCAGCCGAAAGTTCGCCCAGCGCGGCGCCGTCACCTTCGACCCCGGCCTGGTCCAGCGCGGCGGCAAAATCCGCCCCCGACAGCGGTGACAGGCGCAATTCGCGACAGCGCGAGCGGATCGTGGGCAGCAGGCTGGAAGGCTGATGCGCCACCAGTAGCAGCGTGGCATTGGCAGGGGGTTCTTCCAGCGCCTTCAGCAGCGCATTGGCGGCGTTGGGGTTCATCTCGTCGGCGGCGTCGACAATCACCACGCGCCGCCCCTCGCCACTGGCCGACAGGCCGAAGAAGCCGTGCAGGCGGCGCATGTCATCCACCCCGATCACCTTGCGCAGATTGCCCTTGTCGTCATGGCTGCGCCGGATCACCAGAAGCCCGCCATCCGCGCCCGCGCGCAGGCGCTTGGCCACGGGGTGATCTTCGGCCACGTCCAGCGTTTCTGGTGGGTCTGGCGCGAACATGCCGCCTGCATCGGCGGGCGGTGTGGCCAGCAGAAAACGCGCAATCTTCCATGCCAGCGTCGCCTTGCCCACCCCGCGCGGGCCACTTAGCAGCCAGCCATGATGCAGCCGGTTGGCTGTATAGGCATGCAGGAAAGCGGCCTGCGCCGCATCCTGCCCGTAAAGCTGCAATGTCTGGCGCGGATGGGGCGCGCCGTCGATCTGGTCGGGCTGGGGCAGATCGGCGATCTCGGTCATGCAAGCGCGCCCAGAAAACGCTGCATGCGGCCCGCCAGATCGGCGCTGATCTGATCGGGCGCGCGGCCGCCATCGACCAGTTGCACGCGCGCGGGGTATTCGCGTGCCAGCGCCAGAAACCCCGCGCGCAGGCGTTCCTGGAAATCCTGCCCCATCACCTCGAAGCGATCCTCGCCACTGTCGCGCGCCAGTCCGCGCGCCAGCGCGGTGCGCGCGTCCAGATCGATCACGAAGGTCAGGTCAGGTTCCAGCCCGATCACCAGATCATGCAGCCGGTCAACCAGCGGGCGCAAGGCGGCGCGCGCGGTGCCCTGATAGACGCGGGTGGAATCGGCGAAACGGTCGGTGATCACGATCTCGCCGCGCGCAAGGGCTGGCAGGATGGTCTTTTCCAGATGGTCGCGCCGCGCGGCATTGAACAGCAGGATTTCGGTTTCGGGCGACCAGCGGTCGGGGTCGCCTTCGACCAGCAGGCGGCGGATCGCTTCGGCCCCTGTGGCTCCGCCCGGTTCGCGGGTCAGAACCACCTTGTGGCCTTGGGCGCGCAAGTCTTCGGCCAAGGCCCGCGCCTGGGTGGATTTGCCCGAGCCGTCGATCCCCTCGAAGCTGATGAACACCCCGCTGCCCGGCCGGTTCAGCATGATCAGTTCAGCGCCTGCTCGGCCCCGCCGCGCAGCATACCCAGCAGCCTGCCCGCCGCTGCCTGCGCGCGGACAGTAAAGCCGCCCTCGGGCACATCTGCCCCCGCGACCAGCGGAATGCTGACCGGCTGCATCTGCGGCGCGCTGACGCGCAGCTCGCCCAGCCTTGTGCCTGCGGTGATGGGCGCGGGGATCGGGCCATCATAGATGACATGGGCGTCAAGCGCGCGGCTGCCGATGGCGGGGACAAGAATGCGGGCGGTGTCTTCGGGCACCAGCGGCACGGTCTTTTGCGCCCCCAGCCAGACCGGCGCCTGGGCCAGAACCTGCCCCTGTCCGGCAATCTCGACCTTGGCGAATTGCCTGAACGCCCAGTTGATGATCGCCTCGGCCTCCTGCACGCGGGCGCGTTCGCTGTCCAGCCCGCCAAAGGCGAAGATGATGCGCCGCTCGCCCTGCCGGGCAGAGCCGGTCAGCGAATAGCCCGCCGCAGAGGTGAAGCCCGTCTTCAGCCCGTCCAGCCCGATCCCGGCATTCAGCAAGGGCACGCGATTTGACTGGGTGATGTTGTTCCAGGTGAATTCGCGTTCGGACAGATAGGGGTAGTATTGCGGATATTCGCTGATCAGATGATTGGCCAGCAGCACCAGATCGCGCTTTGACATCAGATGGTCAGGGTCCGGCCAGCCAGATGAATTGGCCAGCGTGGTGTTGCGCATGCCCAGTTCGCGCGCGCGCGCGGTCGCCATCTGCGCAAAGGCGTCTTCGGTGCCCGCCAGCCCTTCGGCCACCACCACGGTTGCGTCATTGCCCGACAGCACGGCGATGCCGCGGATCAGATCTTCCGCGGTGGGCCGGTCGGTGGGTTCCAGAAACATGCGCGAGCCGCCCATGCGATAGGCGCGCTCTGACACGGTGAAGGTGGTGTCCAGCGACATGCGCCCGTCTTCAATGGCTTCGAACAGCATCAGCAGGGTCATCAGCTTCGACATCGAGGCTGGCGGCAGCGGCACATCGGCGGCGCGTTCCAGCAGCACGGTGCCGGTGGTCTGATCCAGCACATAGACCGAACTTGCGCGCGGCTCGAACCCGCCCACGGTCTGGGCCAGCACGGTGATCGGGGCGATTAGCGCAAGGCAGGTGGCAAGGCCAAGCAAGGGCCGGGAAAACAGCTTGGTCATGGCAGCATTCCTGTATTCTGGTGTGGGCGTCGGTCAGCGGCGCACCGCATAGGCGTCATTGAACCCCAGACGCTTGACTTGTTCAAGCAGTTGCGCGCGCTCGGACGTGGTTCGCGCCGGGCCGACCGTGACCCGCCAGAACGCGTTGCCCTGCGTTTCACCTGCAGAGATCCGCGCCGACAGCCCGGCATCGCGCGCCATCTGTTCGGCGCGTTTGGCATTATCCTCGACGCTGAAAATGCCCAGCTGGATGAAGGGCCGGTCAATTGCGCTGGCGCTTGGGGCAGGGGCGTCTGCACTGGCCGCTTCAGCGCCAAGCGGGCGTGGCATCGGGGGCGGGCCATCTGCGGGGGGGGGCGCGGGTCTGGCCGGGGTGTCGTCAAGCGCGGCGGTTTCGATCTGTTCGCCCGCCTCGGGCGCGTCTTCCTGCGTGCCGCGCCCGAAGATACGTGACAGCAAGCCGCGCCGCGGTTCTGCCGCTTCCTGCGGCACCGCAATCGCGGTTTCTTCTGGCGGACGCTCTGGCGCGCTTCTGGCTGCGGCCTGCTCGCTGGCGGTTGCGGGTGCCTGCGCGGCGTCGGGTTCCAGCGCCGCGGTTTCGGTTGGTGCCTCCTCCGGGGCAGGCTCGGGCGCCCCGCCGATCATGACTTCCTCGGTGCGCAATGCCACGACTTCCAGCGCAGTGGGCGCGCCTGCCAGCATCTCGATTGCGGCGGCGGCATCGGCAGAGACCTGAAAGACGGGGCCGGGATTCATGCGCTCACGCCGAAACAGCGCGCCGATGGTTTCCTTGCCGTTTTCGGTGTTGCGGATGATCACGCGTTCGGGGTCGCGCACATCGGGGTGCGCCACCCACACGCCGCCCAGCGAGGGGCGGCCATCCCATAGCCCGCGATCACGCCCGGAAAACACATTCGGGGCTTCGACATCGCGTTCCACCACCTGCCCGGCGGCGCGCGAGGATTGGGTGCGGGGGTCGGTGCCGGTCGACCCCTCCATGCAGCCTGCAAGCATGACGGATGCCGCCAGCACCAGCGCCAGCCCGGATACGGTAGAGCAATTGTTACGCATTCTGCCCCTCTTCGCTTTTGCCCGCGCCGGGTCTTGTGCCCGGCTTGCGGCGCAACGCGCCTCTTGTGATACTGATCTGCTTATACACGATCCGATGCGGGTTCCACAGCCCAAAGGGGGCCGAAACCCCGCAATGCGCGAATTGTTACCTGTATCGGGCGCCGGGGCAAAGCGACAGTTGCGTGAGCGCCGGGGTGTTGGGGGGGGGCTGGCACAGTGTGCCACGATGCGTGATGGGGGCCGGGTGGCGGGGCGGAGGGGAAGTTCTCTGCGCCTGCGCAAAATCCGTTTGTGGTGGCAGCATCGCCGGCGTGGAGGGCGGGGAGCAGAAGTTCAACAGCAAAACGGTTAAGTGATTGATATTGTTATGGCGAGATTCGC
>JAFIEF010000045.1 GCA_020832655.1 Paracoccaceae bacterium | reverse complement strand
CCCCAGATCAGGCCGCCGCATGACAAGCCCCAAACACCAGATTTGACAATAGCTCGCGCCGCCGCCGCCAGCACAAAGGGGATCGGCACCAGAAGCCCGACCCAGAGGATGGCCTTGCGGGTGATCGCGGCCTCGGATTGGCGCTTGCGGCCCAGGATGCGCGGGGCAAGCGCCTGCACGACACCATACAGGATGATCCAGAGCGCCATGAAGCCGCCGACAAGAAAGAAAGCCTCGCGATTGCCGTCGGGCGTACCGTCTGACAACACCGCCTGAAAATAGATCGGAATGCCGACCACGAACCAGACATCGCGCGCCCCGAACAGGAACATGCGCGCCAGGCTGAGGCGGTTGACGCGCGGATCGCCAGAGCGCCAGCCCGACCAGCTATCGGCCCCTTTCATCCGCCCCGGCAACCCTTCGGGCAGGAACAGCAGCACGCCCAGAAAGATCACCGCCAGCACCGCCGCCATGCCCCAGATCGCAGCCTGAAACCCCGCCACAGCCAGAAGCGCCGCGCCCAGAAAGAACCCCGCCCCCTTGACCGCGTTCTTCGACCCGGTCAGCGCGGCCACCCAGCGAAACAATGCGCCTTCCTGCGAAGGGGCCAGCAGCTTCACGGCGGATTTCGACGACATTTTCGCCAGATCCTTGGCCACACCGGACACGCCCTGCACCGCCATCACGAATATGACCGAGGCCGCGATGCTCCAGCCCGGATCAAGCTGTGCAAGCGCCACCAGCGCCGCGATCTGAAGCGCCAGCCCGGCATAAAGCGTTGCCGCCAGCCCGAAGCGCGCCGCCAGCCAGCCCGCAGCCAGATTGGTGACAATGCCCGCGATTTCATAAAGCAGGAACAGATATGCCAACTGGATCGGCGAAAAGCCAAGGCTGTTGAAATGCAACAGCACCAGCATCCGCAGCGCCCCGTCCGACAGCATGAAGGCCCAATAGGCGGCTGTGACAGCGATATAGGCACGGATGGGATTGACTGTGCTGGTCATCGCGTGGGGCGCACCTTTGCTGGCGGGGTCAGGGGGCTTCCAGCCCCCTCTGGCCTGCGGCCATTCACCCCCCGGAAGTATTTGCGGCAAGATGAAGGGTCAAAGTGAAGATGCGATCATCCGGGTGATGTCGCCCAGACGGCAGGCATAGCCCCATTCATTGTCATACCAGGCATAGAGTTTCAGCTGTGTGCCATTGATCACCATTGTCGATGGGCCGTCAATGATGCCTGAACGCGGGTCATTGGTGTAGTCGCAAGACACAAGCGGGCGCGACTCGAAGCCCAGAATGCCCTTCAGCGGGCCATCGGCGGCGGCTTTGAAGAGCGCATTGACCTCTTCGGCGGTCGTGGCGCGGTCCAGTTCGAAGACGCAATCGGTGAGCGACGCATTCAAGAGCGGCACGCGCACCGCGTGCCCGTTCAGCCGCCCCTTGAGTTCGGGGTAGATCAGTGTGATCGCGGTGGCGCTGCCGGTTGTGGTGGGGATCAGGTTGGTCAGGGCCGAGCGGGCGCGGCGCATATCCTTCGCTGGCCGGTCGACGATGGTCTGGGTATTGGTCACATCATGAATGGTGGTGATCGAGCCGTGGCGAATACCCAGATTTTCGTGGATGACCTTGACCACGGGTGCAAGGCAATTGGTGGTGCAGCTTGCCGCCGTCACAATCTGCTGAGTGCCGTCATAGAGGTGATGGTTCACCCCATAGACCAGATTCAGCGCCCCCCCGCCCTTGACCGGCGCGCTGACCAGAACCTTCTGCACCCCGGCTGTGAAATAGGGCGCGAGCCTGGCGGCGGTCTTGAACACGCCAGAGCAATCCACAACCAGATCCACGCCCAGCTCTGCCAGCGGCAATGCCTCGATGCGGTCATGATGGGTCAGGGGTATGGCCTGTCCATTCAGCACAAGGGCATCATCGGTGCAGGCAACCGGCGTCGGCCAGCGCCCGTGAATGCTGTCGAATTCCATCAGCAGCGCGTGCTGTTCGGCATCGCCCACAGGGTCATTCAGCAGCACGATCTGCCCCCCGGCCCCGGCGTCGATCAGATTGCGCAGGACCAGTTTTCCGATGCGGCCAAGGCCATTGATAGCGATACGCGTCATGGGTTTTCGATGCTCCGATACGATATAGGGTTCGGGTGATGTCTGATTGTCATAGCCGGGGCAAAATTGAAACCCGCGACGGTACCAGAGGTGATGAATGCTCGGATCAGTGCATGACGCAGCCTGGCCGAGACCCATTCACTGACAACCACTGTGCCAGGGATCGCCAGACTGATCAGCGAGACTTGCGGCCAGGCCAGCATGTCCAGGCTGGGACTGAGCTGCGCGCCGATGCCGTCCGCCCTGCGCGCGCAGCAAACACCCCATCCCCGCCTTACGGGCCGGGTGCCGCAACCTCGCGCTGGCGTTGTCTACGCAGCGCGGCTTCGCGTAAGGTGATGAACACCACCGCCGCCATGATCACCCCGCCGCCTATGATCACGAAGACATCCAGCGGTTCGGCAAAGAACACCGCCCCCACCGCCACGGCCCAGACCAGTTGCAGGAAGGTCACGGGCTGGGTCACGGTCACGGGTGCCGCCGCAAAGGCCAGCGTCATCGCGAAATGCCCGCCCGTGGCAAAGGCCGCGACCCAGAACAGCCAGAAGAGCTGGGCAGCCGTGGGCGGCACCCAGACCGCCCAGGCCAGCGGCGCCAGAAAGATTGTCACGGTGATCGACAGCATCCCCACCACCACCGAGGCGCTGACCTGCCCCGACATGCGCTTGGCCATCAGATAAGACGCTGCGAACAGCATTGCCGTGCCGATCATAGCGATATGCCCATCAGAGATTTCCCTGATGCCGGGGCGCAGGATGATCAGCGCGCCAAGAAACGCGGCCAGCACCGCCAGCAAGCGCCGCGCCGCCAGCCGCTCTCCCAGAAACAGCGCAGCGCCGATGGTGACATAGACCGGGGCGAGGTAGTTCATCGCCGTGACCTCTGCCAGCGGGATCCGGGTCATGGCAAAAAACCACAGCGCCACCCCCAGCGCATGTATCAGCCCGCGCAGGGTGAAAAACGCCAGCGCCTTGCGGGTCAGCCGCAGCGCGCGCAGGGCGGGCAGCATCGGCAGCAGAAACACCAGCCCCAGCAAATAGCGCAGAAAGGCCGATTGCGCGGCGGGCATGTTGTCGCCCAGATATTTGACCAGTGCGGTCACGGCGACAAAGCACAGCCCCGTGACAACCATCCAGAAGATGCCGATCATGGGTCGATTGTCCGAGGGATTGCTTATCATGTGCAACATCTGCCATGATCCCGCGCGGCAGACAAGACAACAGGCAATAGCGCGACAGGAGCAAGCTTGATGAGCACGGATTTTGGCATCGACTGGGATGACGCATTTGCGAACGCGCCCTATATTGCGGGCGCGGAAGGCTATCCCGCGAAATGGGCTGCGCAGGCGCAACGCTTCCGCGACAGCGCCCGCACCGCAAGTCTGGACATCGCCTATGGCCCCGACCCGCGCGCGCGGCTGGATCTGTTCCGCCCTGACAACGCGCGCCCAAGGGGGCTGGTCATCTTCGTGCATGGCGGGTTCTGGAAAGCCTTTGACAAATCTGTCTGGTCTCATCTGGCCAGGGGGCCGCTGGCGCAGGGCTGGGCCGTGGCGATGCCCAGCTACACTTTGGCGCCAGAGGCCCGCATCCCCCGGATGACCGCGCAAATCGCGCAGGCTGTGGCATTGTCTGCCGCGCAGGTTGACGGCCCGATCCATCTGGTCGGGCATTCGGCAGGCGGGCATCTGGTCACGCGGATGATCTGCGCCGATACCGCGCTGCCCATAAGCGTCACCCGCCGCATTGGCCATGTGCTGAGCATTTCGGGGCTGCATGATCTGCGCCCGCTCTGCCAGAGCGCGATGAACCAGACCTTGCGGCTGGATGCCGGTATGGCCCGCGCCGAAAGCCCGGTGCTGCACCGCCCCGCCCTGCCCATTCCCGTCACCTGCTGGGTGGGCAGCGAGGAGCGGCCCGAATTCCTGCGTCAATCGGCGCTGCTGCACGAAGCCTGGCGCACACACTGCCCAAGCAGCCTGCATCTGGCCACAGGGCTGCATCATTTCAATGTCATCGAGGGGCTGGAAGACCCCGACAGCGCCCTGACCCGATGCCTGTTGCAGCCCTGATGCGCGTGAAAGCGGCGCTTGCGCGCAACAAAATGCAGCCGCGCGGCACGTAGCGGCGGACAAAGCCTTGCCAGCCCAAGCCTGCCGCAGTAACGCTGGTGTTAGGGCTAACAGCGCGTCATCCCGCAATCTGGCGGGCGCGCAGGATTCTGGGGCAGGCAACAATGACGCAAGGGCAGGATTGGTGGCGCGGATCAGTCACCTATCAGATCTATCCGCGATCCTTCATGGATGCCAATGGCGACGGGGTCGGTGACCTGGCCGGGATCACGCAGCGGCTGGATCATGTCGCAAGCCTGGGTGTCGATGCGATATGGCTGTCGCCGGTCTTTGCCAGCCCGATGAAGGATATGGGCTATGATGTCTCTGACTATCTGGCGATTGATCCGGTCTTCGGCACGATGGCGGATTTCGACCGCATGGTGGCGCGCGCCGATGCGCTGGGGCTGAAGGTGATCATCGATCAGGTGATCAGCCATGCCTCTGACCAGCACCCGTTCTTCCTGCAATCGCGCGAAAGCCGCGACAACCTCAAAGCCGACTGGTTCATCTGGGAAGATGCCAGGCTTGACGGGATGCCCCCCAATAACTGGCAGTCGATCTTTGGTGGCATGGCCTGGACATGGGAACCGCGCCGCAAGCAGTATTACATGCACAACTTCCTGCGCGAGCAGCCGGACTGGAACTTCCACAACCCCGAGGTGCAGCAATATCATCTGGATGTGATGCGCTTCTGGCTGGAACGCGGGGTGGACGGCTTCCGGCTGGACACGGTCAATTACTATTTCCACGACAAGCTCTTGCGCGACAATCCGGCCAATTACCTGGACTGGTCGCAAGACGCGTTCCGCCCCTATGACATGCAGTATTGCCTGTTTTCCAAGAACCAGCCGCAGAATCTGGCCTTTCTGGAACGCATCCGCGCGCTTCTGGATGAATTTGACGCCCGCGCCACTGTGGGCGAGGTGGGCGACACGCATCATGCGATCGAGCTTATGGGCCAGTATACCAGTGGTCGGCGGCTGCATATGGCCTACAGCTTCGAATTGCTCGGCCCGAATTACAGCGCCGCCTTCTTTCGGGACCGCCTGAGCGCGTTCTTCCGCAAGGCGCCCGAGGGCTGGCCCTGCTGGGCATTTTCCAACCATGATGTGCCGCGCCATGTCGGACGCTGGCTGAACAGGACTGCCGACCGCGATGCGCTGGCCAGGCAGGCAGCCGCGCTGCTGCTGAGTTTCGAAGGCTCTGCCTGCATCTATCAGGGGGAAGAACTGGGGCAGGTCGATACAGCGCTGGAATACCACGAACTGACCGACCCCGAGGGGATCAATTTCTGGCCGCATGTAAAGGGGCGCGATGGTTGCCGCACCCCGATGGTCTGGGAAGCCCGCGCCCCGAATGGCGGGTTTTCCACCGCCGCTCAGACATGGCTGCCGGTGAAGGCACCCCAGCTTGATCGCGCGGTGGACCGGCAGGAAAAGCCGGGATCGGTGCTGGCGTTCTACCGCCAGATGCTGGCCCTGCGCCGCGCCGAGACAGAGTTGCGCCTTGGCCAGATGCGCTTTCTGGACCTGCCGGAGCCGGTTCTGGGTTACACCCGCGGAGAGGGGATCATCTGCCTGTTCAACCTGTCGCCCGACCCGGCCACGCTGACCTTGACCGAGAAACTTGATCCGCTGCTGTCGCAGGGCGCAAGCTGCAAGGCAGGCGCCGTCATGCTGGCCGGAAACGGCTTTGTTATCGCGCGGCGCGGATAAGGGCGCCAAGGGGGGGCACGCATTCATGACACAGCAACGCCCGCCCTTTCTGCGGCAAGACGACATTACGCGCCTGCTGGCGGGGCAGCATGACGCCCCGCGCGACATATTGGGGCGGCATGCGGCTGGCAGTGAAGCCTGGGTGGTCGCGCTGGTGCCCGATGCCGAAGAACTGTTATGCGATACCGGGGGGCAGCGCCTTGCCCTGAACCAGCTGGAAGGGGCGCTGTTTTGCGGACAGATCCCCGCTGACGACCGGGGCTACCGGCTGCGCGCGCGCTATCATGGCGGGGCAGAGTGGGAATTTGACGACCCCTACCGCTTCGACCCTGTTCTGGGCACGCTGGATCTGCATCTGATCGGCGAGGGCACGCATCAGACATTATGGCGCGCGCTGGGCGCGCATGTGATCGCGCATCAAGGCGTTCGGGGCGTGCATTTCGCGCTCTGGGCACCCAATGCGGCGCGTGTCTCGGTGATCGGGGAATTCAACCACTGGAACGGGCTGCATCACCCGATGCAGCGCCTTGCCGGGTCCGGTCTGTGGGAATTGTTTATTCCCGATCTGGGTGAAGGGGTCATCTACAAGTTCGAGATCCTGACCAGCGCAGGCGATGTGCTGCGCAAGGCCGACCCGGTGGGCTTCGGGGCAGAGCATCCGCCGCGCACAGGATCGGTGGTGCGCGACATCGCGGGCTATGGCTGGGATGATGCAGAGTGGATGGCCGCGCGCGCGCAAGCCAACCGCCATGACCAGCCGATTTCCATCTACGAGGTACATCTGGGGTCATGGCGGCGGCGCCATGATCAGGGGGGGCGACCGCTCAGCTACCGTGAACTGGCCCGCGAACTGGTGGATTACGCTGTTGAAATGGGCTTTACCCATCTGGAACTTCTGCCGGTCAGCGAATTTCCGTTTGACGGATCATGGGGTTATCAGCCCGTGGGCCTTTATGCGCCCACCATCCGCTTCGGCCCGCCGCATGAATTCCGCGACCTGATCGATGCCGCGCATCGCGCCGGGCTGGGGGTGATCCTGGATTGGGTGCCTGGGCATTTCCCGTCAGACGCGCATGGGCTGGCACAGTTCGACGGCACCCATCTTTACGAACATGCCGACCCGCGCGAAGGGTTCCATCAGGACTGGAACACCCTGATCTACAATTACGGCCGCACAGAGGTGCGCAATTTCCTGACCGCCAATGCGCTGTACTGGTTGCAGGAATATCATGTGGACGGGCTGCGGGTGGATGCCGTTGCCTCGATGCTCTATCGCGATTATTCGCGCCAGCCGGGCGAATGGGTGCCCAATATCCACGGCGGGCGCGAAAATCTGGAAGCCATCGCCTTCCTGCAAGAGATGAACAGCCGCAGCTATGCCACCTGCCCCGGCATCATGACCGTGGCCGAGGAATCCACGGCCTTCCCCGGCGTATCCACCCCGGTCGATCATGGCGGGCTGGGCTTTGGCTTCAAATGGAATATGGGCTGGATGAACGACACGCTGCGTTACATCGAAAAAGACCCGATCTATCGCCGTCATGATCACCATCTGATGACAATGGGCATCGACTACGCATTCTCGGAAAACTTCATCCTGCCGATCAGCCATGACGAGGTCGTGCATGGCAAGGGCGCGATGCTGGAAAAGATGCCTGGAAATGACTGGGAAAAATTCGCCAATCTGCGCGCCTATTACGGCTTCATGTGGGGCCATCCCGGCAAGAAGCTTTTGTTCATGGGGTGTGAATTCGCCCAAAGCCATGAATGGAACCATGACGCCAGCCTTGACTGGGCGGCGCTGGGGGATGCGCGCCATGCGGGTGTGCAGCGGCTGATCCGCGATCTGAACCACCTCTATCGTTGCACGCCTGCATTGTTCCGGCGCGATTGCGACGCCAGCGGGTTTCGCTGGATCGCCAATGCACCGGCCGAATCCGTCACCGCCTTCGCCCGTTTCGGTGATCCCGGCGATGCCCCGGTTCTGGTGATCTGCAATTTCACGCCGGTCGAACGGACGGGCTGGCGCGTGGGCGTGCCCGCGCCGGGGCATTGGGCCGAGATCATGAATACCGATGCCGCGACTTATGGCGGCGGCAATCGCGGCAATCTGGGCGGGCTGGACAGCCAGCGCACCGCCCATGATGGCTGCCCGGATTCGCTGCAGATGACGCTACCGCCGCTTTCATGCATGATACTTCAACTGCACCAGTGAATTCGGGAACGCCAACGCTTTGGGAGGAGAAGAGTATGGCAGGCACCAAAAGACTTACGCATCGCTCAATGGCCTTCGTGCTGGCAGGGGGGCGCGGATCACGGCTGAAAGAGTTGACCGACAAGCGCGTGAAGCCTGCTGTGTATTTCGGGGGCAAGACGCGCATCATCGACTTCGCACTGTCCAATGCGCTGAATTCCGGCATTCGCCGCATGGCGCTGGCCACGCAATACAAGGCGCATTCGCTGATCCGCCATTGCCAGCGCGGCTGGAACTTCTTTCGCGCAGAACGCAACGAGTTTCTGGACATCCTGCCGGCCTCGCAGCGGGTTAATGAATCGATGTGGTATCGCGGCACAGCGGATGCAGTGGCGCAGAATATCGACATCGTGGACAGTTACGACATTGACTACATCGTCATTCTTGCGGGCGATCACATCTACAAGATGGATTACGAGGTGATGCTGCGCCAGCATGTCGAAACCGGGGCCGATGTGACCGTGGGCTGCCTGACCGTCCCGCGCGAAGAGGCCAGCGCCTTTGGCGTCATGGCCGTGGACCGCGACAGCAACATCACATCCTTTCTGGAAAAACCTGCCGACCCGCCTGCCATGCCCGATGACCCGACAAAGGCGCTGGCCTCGATGGGGATATATGTCTTTTCCTGGCCGTTCCTGCGCGATCTTCTGCTGAAAGATGCCGCCGACCCCGGTTCCAGCCATGATTTCGGCAATGACCTGATCCCTGATATCGTGAAATACGGCAAGGCCGTGGCGCATCGTTTCGACGATTCTTGCGTGCGCGCACCGGGGGCAGAGGCTTACTGGCGCGATGTCGGCACGATAGATGCCTTCTGGCAGGCCAATATCGACATGACCGATTTCACGCCAACGCTGGATCTGTGGGACCGCAACTGGCCGATCTGGACCTATTCGGAAACCGTGCCACCGGCAAAATTCATCCATGATGAAAAGGACCGGCGCGGGGTGGCGATTTCGTCGATGGTGGCGGGGGGCTGCATCATCTCTGGCACCGAAGTACGTAATTCGCTGCTGTTCACGCAAGTACATACGAATTCCTATGCCGTGCTCGATCATTCGGTGATCCTGCCCGATGTGGTGATCAACCGCTCGGCGCGGCTGCGCAAGGCGGTGGTCGATCGCGGGGTGGTCATCCCGCGCGGGCTGGTGGCAGGCGAAGACCCGGAAGAGGATGCGAAGTTCTTTCGCGTCAGCGAACGCGGGGTCACGCTGATCACCCAGCCAATGGTGGATCGCTGGCAGGAGGCGCAATGATACGGGTTTTGTCGGTCACGCCCGAAGCGGTGCCGCTGGTCAAGACCGGCGGGCTGGCCGATGTGGCCGGTGCCCTGCCCGCTGCGCTGGCCGCGCATGAGATTGAAATGCGCCTGCTGATGCCGGGATATCCGGCGGTGATGCAGGCACTATCGGACGAGGCCGAGACCGTGGCGCGGCTGCCCGACTGTTTCGGGGGCAGCGCAAGGCTGCTGGCTGCGCGCCATGACCGGCTGTCGCTTTTGGTGGTGGATGCCCCGCATCTGTTCGACCGGGGCGCGGGGCTTTACGCAAGTGATTCCGGCAAGGACTGGCCCGACAATCCCGAACGCTTTGCCGCGCTGTCCTGGGTGGCCAGCGAAATCGCCAGTGGCCTGCTGCAGGACTGGCGGCCCGACATCGTGCATGGCCATGACTGGCAGGCCGGGCTTGCGCCCTATTACATCGCGCAAAGTGAAGCCGCCGGGCGCGTGCGCAGCGTGCTGACCATCCACAATATTGCCTTTCAGGGGCTGGCCCCGGCCAGCAAGCTGGGCGCCTTGCACCTGCGCAAGGCAGATTTCACGCCCGAAGGGTTCGAATATTGGGGCCAGATCTCGGCGCTGAAGGCAGGGCTGATATACGCCGACCGTCTGACCACAGTGTCGCCCAGCTATGCCGAAGAACTGACAACCCCTGAATTCGGCATGGGGCTTGACGGGGTGCTGCGCCAGCGCGCCGCGGCGCTGTGCGGCATATTGAACGGGATCGACCGGCGCGTCTGGTCGCCCGAAACCGACCCGCATATCCGCCCCTACAAGACACCGCGCGGCAAGGCGGCCAACAAGGACGCGCTGCAACAGGAATTCGGCCTGCCAATGGCCGATGGGCCGCTTTGTGCGGTGATTTCGCGGCTGACCGACCAGAAGGGGCTGGATTTGCTGCTTGATGCCATGCCCGCCCTGCTGGAACGCGATGGTCAGCTGGTGGTGCTGGGAACCGGCGAGGCAGCGCTGGAGGGCGCGTTTCGCCGCGCTGCTGAAAAGCACGCGAATATCGCCGTGCATATCGGCTATGACGAGCCGCTCTCGCACCGGATCATGGCCGGGGCGGATGCCATCCTCGTGCCGTCGCGGTTTGAACCTTGCGGGCTGACGCAGCTTTACGGGTTGCGCTATGGCGCGCTGCCGCTGGTCGCCCTGACCGGCGGGCTGGCCGACACGGTGATCCCGGCAACCCCTGCAACGCTTGCCCGAGTTCCCGTGGCTACGGGTGTGCAGTTCCACCCCGTATCGGCGCAGGCACTGGCAAACGCGCTGGGCAAGCTTTGCGATCTTTACGCGCGCCCGAAACTCTGGCTTAAGTTGCAGCGCAACGCGATGGCCCATCCTGTGGGCTGGGATCAGTCCGCTGCCGCCTATGCAGCGCTTTACAGGGATATGCTGAACCCATCATGATCAGCAGCTTTCAGCTAACCGCCGGATCACCCTACCCCTTGGGCGCGACCTTCGACGGCGAAGGGGTGAATTTCGCCGTGTTTTCGCAACACGCCATCCGCGTGACCCTGTGCCTGTTCGACGAGGCCGGGCATGAAGCCCTGCTGCTCGATCTGACCGAACGCGATGGCCATGTCTGGCATGGCTATATTTCGGGGATGCGACCGGGGCAGCAATATGGCTACCGCGTGCATGGCCCTTACGCGCCCGAAGACGGCCACCGCTTCAACCCCCACAAGCTGCTGATCGACCCCTATGCCAAGAAGCTGACCGGCCACCCGGTGTGGAATGACGCGCTTTACGGCTACACCGTGGGGCATGCGGATGCCGATCTCAGCTATGACCGGCGCGACAGTGCGCCTTATATGCCGCGCTCGGTGGTGGTGGACCCGACTTTCAGCTGGGGGCCGAACAGTCTGCGCTCGCGCAACCGGACATGGTCGGAAACCGTGCTATACGAGGCCCATGTCAAGGGGCTGACCGCCCAGCGCGCCGATATACCCCATGCCGGGCGATTTCTGGGCCTGTCATCCGACCCGATGCTGGAACATCTGACCAGTCTGGGTGTTACCGCGATCGAATTGCTGCCGGTGCAAGCCTTCGTCGATGACCGCTTTCTGGTCGAGAAGGGCTTGCGCAATTACTGGGGCTACATGACCTATGGCTTCTTCGCGCCAGAGCCGCGCTACATGTCCGCCGGTCAGATCGCCGAGTTCCAGCAGATGGTGGCGCGGCTTCATTCCGCCGGGATAGAGGTCATTCTGGATGTGGTCTACAACCACACCGCCGAAGGCAACCATCTTGGCCCGACCTTCAGCTTTCGTGGTTTCGACAATGCCGCCTATTACCGCCTGACCGACAACCGGCGCTATTTTGTCGATGATACCGGCTGCGGCAACACGATCAATATGGACCACCCTTTTGCGCTGCGGCTGGTGATGGACAGCTTGCGCTACTGGGTCGAGGTGATGCATGTGGACGGGTTCCGCTTCGATCTGGCCTCGACCCTGGCGCGCACCGGCGGGGTGTTTGACCGCGACGGCCCGTTCTGCCGCGCGATCCGGCAAGACCCGGTGCTCAACAAGGTCAAGCTGATTGCCGAGCCCTGGGATGTCGGCCCGGATGGCTACCAGCTTGGTGCCTATCCTGCCCCGTTCCGCGAATGGAATGACCGCTTTCGCGACCAGACCCGCGCCTTCTGGCGCGGCGATGCAGGGCTTGCACGCAAGCTGTCGCGGCGCATCTCTGGCTCGGCGGTGCATTTCGACCATGACGGGCGGCCTGCCAGCTCTTCAATCAATTTCGTCACCGCGCATGATGGCTTCACGCTGATGGATGTGGTCAGCTATGCGCAGAAAAGCAACGGCCATAATGGTGAAGGCAATCAGGACGGGCATGACCATAACATCTCTGACAATTGCGGGGCCGAAGGGCCGAGCGATGATCCGGCAGTGATCGCGGCGCGCGCGCGGCGGCGGCGCAACATGATCGCCACGCTGATGCTTAGCCAGGGCACGCCGATGCTTCTGGCCGGCGATGAGCTGGGCAACAGCCAGCAGGGCAACAACAACGCCTATTGTCAGGATAACACCATCGGCTGGGTGGACTGGGACAGCGCCGACGCGAATTTTCTGGAATTCTGCCGCCGTGCCGTGCGCTTTCGCAAGCAAAATCAAGTGCTGCGCCAGAAGCGCTTTCTGCATGCGCAACCCCGACCCGAAGATGGCAAGCCCGATCTGTTCTGGCGCAAGCCCGACGGACAGGAAATGCGCCCCAAGGACTGGACACATGCGGAGCTGCGCTTTCTCGGGGTCGAAATGCGCATGGCCCATTCCACCCCGGCCTATGAACAGCACTGCGATGCCATCTACGCGATATTCAACACTGGCGAGGATGTCACCATCACCCTGCCCGATGCCCCGGACGGCCAGTGCTGGCAGCGCGTGTTCGACACGGCCCCGGATGACCCGGACCAGACGCTGCGCGGCGATACCGTGATCGAGTCACAGTCCGTCGCCGTGTTCAAGCTGACGCCAACCCCGCCATCCGAAGCCATATGATGAAGGACTGCAAGATGCAGCGTATCACTGTCAAGACCGCCCCGATCCCCGGCCAGAAACCCGGCACCAGCGGGCTGCGCAAGAAAACCGCTGTTTTCATGCGCAGCCCGTTTCTGGAAAACTATGTGCAGGCGACCTTCGACGGTATCGGCGGGATTGAAGGGCAGACACTGGTTGTCGGGGGCGATGGGCGCTACTTCAATGATCAGGCGATTGCCATCATTCTGCGCATGGCTGCTGCCAATGGCGCAGCGACCTGCATTGTCGGGCAAGGGGGCGTGCTGTCGACGCCCGCAGCCTCGCATCTGATCCGCAAGCGCGGGGCGGATGGCGGGCTGATCCTGTCGGCCAGCCACAATCCCGGCGGGCCGGATGCCGATTTCGGGCTGAAATACAACGGCCCCAATGGTGGCCCTGCCACTGAAAGCGTGACCGAAAAGATCTATGCCCGCACCCAGGATATTTCTGAATACCGCATCGCGGATGCAGACGCCCCCGATATCGGACAGATCGGCACGCATGCGCTTGGCCCGATGAGGGTCGAGGTCATCGACCCGGTCAGCGATTACGCCGATCTGATGGAAAGCCTGTTTGATTTCGACGCCATCCGCGCGCTGCTTCGATCAGGGTTTCGCCTGCGGTTCGACGCGATGCACGCCGTGACCGGCCCCTATGCAAGCGAAATTCTGGAAAACCGTCTGGGCGCAGCAGCTGGCAGCGTGGTCAATGCCACGCCATCGCCTGATTTCGGCGGCGGCCACCCTGACCCGAACCCGATCTGGGCCAGGGATCTGATGGACACCATGTATGGCCCCGACGCGCCCGATTTCGGCGCGGCCTCGGATGGCGATGGCGACCGCAACATGATTGTCGGGCGCGGCTGCTATGTCAGCCCGTCGGATTCGCTGGCGGTGCTGGCCGATCTGGCGCATCTGGCGCCGGGCTATGCGCGCGGGCTGAAAGGGGTCGCGCGCTCTATGCCGACCTCTGGCGCGGTGGACCGGGTGGCGCAAGCCAAGGGCATTGCCTGCTATGAAACCCCAACGGGGTGGAAATTCTTCGGCAATCTGCTCGATGCCGGCATGGCCAGCCTGTGTGGCGAGGAATCGGCGGGCACAGGCTCTGACCATGTGCGCGAAAAGGATGGGCTGTGGGCGGTGCTGCTGTGGCTGAACATTCTGGCAATTAAGAATACCTCGGTCGCGCAGCTGATGCAGGCGCATTGGGCGCATTACGGGCGCAACTATTACTCGCGCCATGATTACGAAGAAGTCGATGCCGAGGCCGCCAATGCGCTGATACGCGATCTGACCACGGCGCTGCCGGGGCTTGCGGGCCAGCGCTTCGGGGCGCTGGAGGTCGCGCAGGCCGATGAGTTCCGCTATGATGACCCGGTGGATGGCTCGACCGCCCGGTCGCAGGGCATTCGCGTGTTCTTCACCAATGGCGCGCGGGTGGTGTTCCGCCTTTCAGGCACCGGCACGGCAGGGGCGACGCTGCGGGTCTATCTGGAACGGCTGGAAACGGTCCCGGACGCATTGGCCGAAGACCCGCAAACCGCACTGGCCGATGTGATCGCGGCGGCCGATGCCATCGCCGGGATCACGGCCCGCACCGGACGCGCACAGCCCGATGTCATCACCTGATCTGCCGCTGCATCGGCACGGTTTCAGGACACGCGGGCAAGCCGACATTCGTTGCTTGCATAGGGTTAGGGAACTGGGCTAGACGGACACAGCCGGAGAGGTGGCCGAGTGGTCGAAGGCGCACGCCTGGAAAGCGTGTAGGCGGGAAACCGTCTCGCGGGTTCGAATCCCGCTCTCTCCGCCAATTGTCTTTTCAGCCCGCCATGCTTTGTGTTGTCCAGTTGCGCCCCCTCCCTCTGGACGACATCCCCCTACTTCTGCTCGGGCGCCTTGCTGGCTGGGGGCGCCGTGTTTCGTGATATCTGTAACTGTAGCCTGGCGGACCGCCCGGACCTTTCCGAACATGGTTCGGGGCCGTTCTGACTGCGCGATGTTCGTGCCGGGCTGGCGCGGGCGTATCCGGCCACATAACACATATCCGCGCCAAGCGCCGCGAATGGTGGCACGGCGGCAAGGGCACCCGCCAACAAGCGTTGGTGCCTTGCGCTGTGGAATTGTCATAAACATGTCATATGCTGGCGCTACTAGTCATTCACCTGCCCGAACCGGGCACCCGGCCCAAGAGCGTCTGATGCGCAACCATCTTAAACCCTCAGCAGCAAGATCGGCACCTCATGCGGGGTCAGGATGGATTTGGCAGCATTCGGCGCCGGTGCCTGCGCGGGCAGGGACTGGACAGGTATCGGATGAATAGCGATCTTTTTCCCGCCATGATCGCCGCACTTCCACAGCCGGTGATGCTGGTCAATCATGACGGTTTGGTGCAGGCCGCGAACCCGGCTGCAATCGAATTGTTCGGCGCCCAGATCGCGGGGGCGCAGATCAGGGCGCATCTGCGCCAGCCCGGCGTTGCCGCGATGCTGGACCGGGTTCTGGCGGGCCGGCCAGAGGACAGCGCCTGCTTCATCGCGCATACCAGCAGCCGCGAAACAGTATGGAAGGTTGTCGCGCGGCAAGCCGCGCCGGAGACATTTGTCCTGTCGCTCTCTGACATTTCGGATATGGAAGCCGCAGAAGCGCAGCGACGCGACTTTGTCGCGAATGTCAGCCATGAACTGCGCTCGCCCCTGACCGTTCTGGCAGGCTTCGTCGAAACCTTGCAAGGTCCGGCTGGCGATGATCCGGCTGCGCGCGCGGAATTCCTGTCGATCATGGCAGAACAGGCCGCGCGCATGAGCGGGCTTGTTGCCGATCTGCTATCACTCAGCCGGGTAGAGGCGGTCGAAAAGATCCGCCCCCGCACCCCGGTTTTGATCGACACGGTGCTAAAGGCCACTCTGGCGGCGCTGCGCCCACAGATCGACGCAGCCTCGGTCACGGTGAATTTCGACATTCCCGACACCCTGCCCGAGATCCCCGGCGATTATGACCAGCTTGTTCAGGTCTTTCACAACCTGATCGAAAATGGCCTGAAATATGGTGGCAGCGGCGGGTGCATCGACATCACTGCAACCCATATCCCGGCGATGCCGGGCTTTGACGGCGCAGTCTTGCGCGTCAGCATCCGCGACTATGGCGAAGGCTTCGACCCGATCTTCATTCCACGCCTGACCGAAAGGTTCTTTCGTATCGACAAGGCCCGGTCGCGCGACAGTGGTGGCACCGGGCTGGGGCTGGCCATCGTGAAACACATTCTCAGCCGCCATCGCGGGCGACTTATCATCCGTTCGGCCCCCGGCGAAGGATCAAGCTTTGACGCCGTGCTGCCCTGCAACTGATCAGATTGAAAGGAACTGAACCATGAAACCGCACACACTTTCCGCATTTGACCGCGACCTCGAAGCCATCCGCCTGTCCGTACTGACGATGGGCGGGCAGGTAGAGACCGCGATCCTTGATGCCTCGCGCGCGCTTGAAACGCGCGATCAGGATCTGGCCGCGCAAGTCGTCGAGGGCGACAAGCGCATCGACAAGGCGGAAGAAGAGATCAACGCCCAAGTGGTGCGTCTGCTTGCCCTGCGCCAGCCGCAGGCCGATGACCTGCGCTCGGCAGTCGCGGTGATGAAGATGACTGGCGATATGGAGCGTCTGGGCGACTATGCCAAGAACATGGCCAAGCGCGTGCCGGTGCTGGTTGCCGCACCGATGATCGAAGGGGCCGCCGGGGCGCTACGCCGCCAGGCGCGCCTGGTGGGCCAGATGCTGAAGGACATGCTGGATGCCTTTGCCCGCGGGGATGCCGCGCTTGCACGCGATGTCATCAGCCGTGATATAGAGGTCGATGACATGACCAATGCCCTGTTTCGCGAGTTCATCACCCATATGATGGAAGACCCGCGCAACATCACGCCCTGCCTGCATTACGTCTTCATCGCCAAGAATATCGAGCGCATGGGCGATCTGGTCACGCATGGGGCGGAACATGTGATCTTCGCAAGCGAAGGCAAGCCGACAGAAGCACGCGAAAAAGGCCATTCGACCGCAACGATAGAGGCGCCAAAGGAATGACGCTGACGACTGACACCACCGCGCCGCTGGTGCTGATCGTCGATGATGAACCCGCCCAGCTTGCGCTTCTCAGTTACAATCTGAAAGCCGCCGGGTTTCGCGTCGCCACCGCCAGGGATGGCGAGGAAGCGCTGCTGGCAGTGGCCGAACAGGGGCCGGATGTCGTGCTTCTGGACTGGATGCTGCCGCGGCTTTCGGGGCTGGAGGCCTGCCGCCAGATCAAGGCCAGCCCACAGGGGCGCGAGGCGGCGGTGATCATGGTTTCGGCGCGGTCAGAGGAAAGCGACCGCATCAGGGGGCTGGATACCGGGGCGGATGACTACATCGTCAAGCCCTATTCGGTGGCCGAGCTGATCGCCCGCGTGCGCGCCAATCTGCGCCGGTTGCGCCCGGTCGCGACGGGTCAGGCGCTGGAGATCGACGATATCCGTCTGGACCCCGACACCTATCTTGTGACCCGCGCGGGCGAAGCCCTGCATCTTGGCCCGACAGAGTTTCGCCTTCTGGCCGCCTTCATGGAACGCCCCGGCAAGGTGTGGACGCGCGAAGCCTTGCTGGACCGGGTCTGGGGGCGCGAGATCTATATCGATACCCGCACGGTGGATGTGCATGTCGGGCGGTTGCGCAAAATACTGTGTTCCACCGGCGGCACCGATCCGATCCGCACGGTGCGCGGCGCGGGCTATGCGATGGGGTGACGGGACCGGGCAGCATCATGTGCCTGCGCCCCTGCGGTCAGATCGAGACGCGCTGCAGAATTTCGTGACGCGTGACCTCGGCCGACGGCTTTTTCAGCACGACCTCTCCACGGTTGAGCACGCAGAATTCATCCGCCAGCCCATAGGCGAAGTCGAAATACTGCTCTACCAGCACAATCGCGATCTGGCCTTCGTCGCGCAACAACTCGATGACCTTGCCGATCTGCTTGATGATATTGGGCTGAATGCCCTCGGTCGGTTCATCCAGCAGCAACACCTTGGGCTGGGCGATCAGGGCGCGGGCAATGGCAAGCTGCTGTTGCTGCCCGCCCGAAAGGTCGCCGCCGCGGCGGTTCTTCATCTGCTCCAGCACCGGAAACAGCTCGTAGATGCGTGCAGGGATCTTGTGCTCGGATCGGGGCAGGCAGGCAAAGCCGGTTTGCAGGTTTTCTGTCACTGTCAGAAGCGGGAAGATCTCGCGCCCCTGCGGCACATAGGCGATGCCCGCGCGCGCCGCCTGCGCCGGACCAGGATGATCCAGCGCCTGCCCGTCAAGCGTGATGGTTCCGCCCGTATAGGGGTGCCGCCCCGCGATTGCGCGCAAAAGCGAGGTCTTGCCCACCCCGTTCGTGCCCATCACCGCCGTGACAGCGCCTGCGCGGGCGTCAAGCGACACCCCCCAAAGGATTTGCGATGCCCCGTAATGCAGGGTCAGATCTTCGACTTTCAGCATCGCTCAGCGCCCCAGATAGACATCAATCACCTGCTGGTTCTTCGTCACATGGTCCAGGCTACCTTCGGCCAGCACCGCGCCTTCATGCAGCACTGTCACCCGGCACCCCAGCCGACGGATGAATTCCATGTCATGCTCGATCACCATCACCGCGCGGGTTTTCGCCGCACGTTTGAGCAGATCGGTCGTGTGTTCGCGTTCCGATGGCGTCATGCCCGCTGCGGGTTCATCGACCAGCAGAAGGCGTGGATCCTGCGCCAGCAGCATCCCGATTTCCAGCCATTGCTTCTGCCCGTGGCTCAGATCGCCCGCGCGGCGTTCCAGCCGGTCGGCCAGTCCGATCTCTTCTGCCAGTTCCAGAATGCGCGCCTTGTCGCGCGTGGTGGCCTTCCATGTCAGCACAGAAAGCGGCCCGCGCCGGTTCTTCAGCGCCATCGCCAGATTGTCGCGCACGGTCTGTTCCTCGAACACGGTGGGTTTCTGGAACTTCCGCCCGATCCCGATCTTGGCGATATCGCTTTCCGACAGTTTCAGCAGATCGACCGAGCGTTCCCCCCAGATCACGCGGCCCTCATCAGGGCGGGTCTTGCCGGTGACGATATCCATGAAAGTGGTCTTTCCCGCGCCATTGGGGCCAATCACTGCGCGCAGTTCCGGCTCTCCGATCGCGATGGACAGGTTGTTGATGGCGCGAAAGCCGTCAAATGTGACCGACACGCCAGAGACTTCAAGTAAGGTGGTCATGGCTGTTTCCTTACCAGATAGTCAAACAGCCCGCCGATGCCCTTGGGGAAAAACAACGTGACCAGCACAAAGCCCAGCCCCAGCAGCACCAGCCACCAATCGGTCCAGACGATGCGGTAAAAGCCCAGATCGATATTGGGCGCGCCGCCCCCGGTCAGCCAGCTTGACAGAAGCGACACCGATGCCGCCCCGATCACCGCACCATAAAGGCGCCCGCGCCCGCCAATCGCCACCCAGACCGCCAGATAAATGCTGGCAATGGGCGCGATTTCGGCCGGGTTGATGATGCCCGCCTGCGGGTAGTAAAGCGCCCCTGCAATGCCCGATATCACAGCCGTCAGAGTGAAGATGAACAGCTTGTAGCCTTCGACATTGTAGCCAAGGAAACGCACGCGGGCTTCATTGTCGCGAATGGCGCGGATGACACTGCCGAACTTGCCGGACACGACCCAGGCAAACAGCAGATAGCCCGCGCCCAGCATGAAGGCCGAGGCCCAGAAGAACCACATAGAGATGATGGATTGCGGTACATCCAGCGCACCGGGGATGTTCTGCAACCCCGACAGCCCGTTATTGCCGCGCAGCCCGGTATCATTCTGGAACAGATAGAGCGACAGCGCCAGCGTCATCGCCTGGGTCAGGATCGACAGATAGACCCCGGTCACGCGGCTGCGAAAGGCCAGCCAGCCGAAAATCAGCGCCAGCAGCCCCGGCACCAGCACGACCAGCGCAAGCTGCGCGGGCAGCGAATGGGCAAACATCCAGATCGCAGGCAATTCGCTGGACCCGACGACGCCGAAAATCTGCGCGGCCACGGCTTCTGACACTTCCAGTTCGGTGGGCGGGATGGTGCCGCGCCCCAGCGAACCGCGGATCACGATTTCAGTGCGCGCATACATCAGCCACATACCGATCATGTAGCCGCCCAGCCCGAAAAAGGCGAAATGGCCAAGCGACAGGATACCGCAATAGCCCCAGACCACATCCATCGCGATGGCAATCAGGCACAGGCACAGCGTCATGCC
>JAFIEF010000044.1 GCA_020832655.1 Paracoccaceae bacterium | reverse complement strand
GCCACCGCGATGGCGGCATGCCGATCATGCGCCCGCCCGGCCCGTGAAAACCGGGGGGGGGGGGGGTGGGGGGGGGGGGGCCCCGTACTCCGGGGCGGGGGCGTTTGTTCAGATGCGCGGCGTGGCGGCGGGGGTGCCAACCGGGCGCAGCGCGGCACATAATTCGGCCCTGCCCAGAAGGGGGCGCAGCCGCGCGGCGATCTCTGCCTCCAGCCTTGCGATATCGTCCAGGCCGCGCATGTGAACCTCGGCCACCAGATCGACCATGTGGTGCTCGGGCATCCGCCTGATGCGCAAAACCGGCACATTGGCGATTTCCGGCACCGCCGTGACCGCGTCGAGCACGGCAAGCGACAGTTCCGGGTCGATCCGGTCCAGCAGCATGCCCAGCGCGCGGCGGCCAACCCCGAACGCGGTATAGCTTAGCAGCCCGGCCAGCCCGATTGCTGCAATCGTATCGGCCACCGGCCAGCCATGCCACGCCCCCAATAGCCCCGCCGTCACCAGCACTGTGCCCAGACTGTCGGTCAGGAAATGCGCGGCATTGGCTTCCAGCGCCATGCTGCCTGTGGCCCGTGCGGCGCGTTTGACGATGACATGGCGGATAAAATCCGCCCCTGCCGCGCCCAGCGCGGCGATGATGAACCATGCCTCTATTTCAATCGCCGTTGTGCCGTGGATCAGCTTCAGCGCCGCCAGATGCCAGATGAAGGCCGCGATGATGCCCAGCAACACCGCTTCGGCCAGCGCGGCAAAGGCTTCCAGCTTCTCGCGCCCGCAGGTCCAGGCCGGGTCCGCGCCGCGGTCGGACTGGCCCACAATCAGCACTGTCACCCCGGTCACGATTATGTCGATCAGCCCCTGCATCGCATCGGCAACCAGCGCCAGCGAGCCTGACAGCAGCCCAAGGATCAGCTTGCCCGCGGTCAGCACCAGCGTGGTGATCAGCGAGCCGATCGCCACCATCAGCTTGTAGCCACGCGCCCCCATGCCCAGCCATGTGCCCAAGCCCCGCGGCAGCCCCGTATTTGCGCTGAAATCCGTCATCCGGCCTTCCCTCTTTCAAGGGCGTCTTACGGGCCAAATCGGGCAGAATTTGGGAAACGCCTTGCCAGGAATATCCAGTTTCGCGGATCGTCCAGCGCGCGGCGGTGACAGCGGGTTCCAGGCTCAACCGCCCCACAATCTGTTCCAGCGCGGAATCCAAGGTGGTATCGGCATTGACTTCTGCGGTCACCTCGACCCGGTCGGTATCCTCGATGTTTTCCGATTCCAGCCCGGTCAGATGCAGCCCGCTCTCGGTAAATCCCTGCAACATCAGCGCGCGCAGATGCGCTTCCTGCGCGCCCTTGCAGATGATTTCTACCGCGTAATAGCGCGTCAGTTCGGTGGTCTGTATCGGCTGGCGGTTCAGCACGCGGGCCAGCGGGCGCAGCGCCAGATTGACAAACACCACCGCGCCGGTGACGGATCCGGCCAGCACATGTTCGCCCGCCCCTGCCAGCATGCCGATGGCAGCGGCACACCACAGCGTCGCCGCAGTGTTCAGCCCGCGCACATTGAAGCCCTCGCGAAAGATGATGCCCGCGCCCAGAAAGCCGATCCCCGACACGATCTGCGCCGACACCCGCGTGGGGCTGATCTCTTCGGGGAAGGCTGCGGAAAACAGCACGAAACTGGCCGCACCCAGCGACACCAGCGTGTTGGTGCGCAAGCCCGCCAGACGCTGGCGCCATTGCCGTTCCATCCCCATGATCGCCCCGAACAGAAGCGCGGCAAAAAGGTTCAGGATCGGCTGCAGATAGATCAGATCAGGCATCAGGCCGGCTTTCCATGCAGGGCCGGCATGAGGCGAGCGCGTAACACCCTCATGACGGCGCGGCCCAAAGCAGGCGGATCTCTGCCAGATCGCTTTCGGCCTGCTGCACCCGCATGGCCACGCGCCGCTGCGCGCCCGCGGGCGGGGCCGCGCGCAGTTCCACCACCGCAATCACCCCGTCATCGCGGTAATCCAGCCGCAGATGACGAATCGCGCCTGTCGGCACCACCCCGTCCAGACATTGGCGCACCACCTGCGCCAGTTCCGGGCGCAGCGCGGCGTCATGGGCGGCTGGCCCGTCAGCATGGCCATCGGGTTCGGGGTGGATGATGATCTCTGCCATATCGGGCAGCTGGTCCAGCACATGGGCGCGCGCGGCCTCGCATAGCCGATGGGCTTCGGACAGCGTCATCGCCGGGTCAAGCGTGATATGCACATCGGCCTGAAGGCTGCCGCCAAGCTGGCGCAGGCGCAGATCATGGGCATCGCGCAACCCCGGTATGGCCATCAGCGCAGCCGTGATCTGCTGTGCCATTTCCTCTGGCGGGGCAGTGTCGACCAGCTCGCTGATCGCCGGGCGGCCGTAATGCCACGCCACGCGCCCCAGCATCAGCGCGATGATGCCCGCCCCCAGCGCATCGGCCCAGGGCGCGCCCAGCATCGCCGCGCCAATGCCCGCCAGCGCCACCACCGATGTCACCGCATCCGAACGGTGATGCCAGGCATTGGCAGCCATCATTGCCGATCCGGTGCGCTTCGCCACGGCCTTGGTATAGTGATAAAGCGCCTCTTTCAAAGCAATCGACAGCGCCGCCACCCACAGCGCCAGCACCCCCGGTGCCGTGTCGGGCGGGTCGATCAGCCTTGCGCCTGCATCGACCAGTATGCCCGCCGCCGCCAGCACCAGCATGGCGGCAATGGCCAGCGTGGCCAGCGTCTCGAACCGGCCATGCCCGAAAGGGTGGTCGCTATCGGGCGGGCGGTGCGAATGCTTCAACGCCCAGATCACCGCCGCGTCAGAGGCCAGATCCGACAGCGAATGCACCCCGTCAGCAACCAGCGCCTGGCTGTTCGCCACCAGCCCGGCAAGGATCTTGGCCGCCGAAAGCGGGCCGTTCAGCACCACCCCGGCCCAGGCCGCGCGGCGCTTGTCGCGCAGAGCATCACTGTCGATGGTCGCATCAGGATGGGTCATGTTACTTTGCTTTCGCATCCGGCCCCGTGGGGTCATTCCTAGCATGCCGTGCTCTGCCCCCGATAGATGGAAGCCGCGCGTCAGATCAGGGCGCAGACCGGACGATGCCGCATGGCACCGCCCGGCCAGGGCGTCAAAGGCTCACATCTCTACCCCGATCAGCCATGCAGCCATCGAGAAATAGACCAGAAGCCCCGAGAAATCCTTGATCGTGGTGATGAAGGGGTCGGCACCGGGCGCGTGATCGACACCCAGCTTGACCATCGCATAGGGCAGCAGGAAACCCAGACAGGCGGCCAGAAAGACCGAGGTAAAGAGCGCCACACCGACCACGACCCCCAGCTGCGGGATGTCATTTGGCACGCCCTGCCAGAAATAGGCCACGGTCCCGGCCACCAGCGCAATGCCCACCGCCATAGTCAGCCCCACCAGCGCCTCACGCGCGAAATTCCTGCGCCAGAAATCCTTGACCGTGATATGGCCCAGCGCGAAACCACGCGCAAAGATGGTGGAACTTTGCGTGCCGACATTGCCGCCCATATCCATCACCAGCGGGATGAAGATCGCCAGCGCCAGCACTGCGCCCAGAACATCCTCGAACTGGTCGATCAGCCCGCCCACAATCAACCCGCCAGCCAGCGTGACCAGCAAGAACAGGATGCGCACGCGCACAGTGTACCAGATCGGCCCCTGGGTCAGCTTTTCCGAGCGGATATGATCATCGGAATTGAACACGTCACCGACACCGGCCTTGAACAGGATGTCATCAGTGGTTTCCTGTTCCAGAATGTCCATTGCATCATCGAAGGTCAGCACCCCGATCATGCGCTTATTTGCGTTGATCACGGGCAGAAGCGGGACATCCTTCAGTTGCAGGGTGCGCGCGGCGGCTTCCTGTTCGGTGCTCTCGGGCACCGCCAGACCTGCGCCATCAACCAGCGCGTCAACGCTGCTGTCCGGCTCGGCCCGCAGCAGCGCCGACAGCCGCACGAAGCCCTTGTAATGGCCCTGATCATTGGTGACGAACACCACCGCCGCCTGCCCTGTGGGCACATGAGAGCGGCGCACCGCCTCGACCGCCTGCGCCACCTTGGCGCCTTCGGTGACATAGACGAATTCATCGCGGATACGTTCGGAAATCGGGTCACGCGCCGGACGGGGCGGATTGCCGTTTGCGTTGCGTGTGTCAAGAGTTGTGCTTGCCATGTGATTTCTCCATTGGCTTGATGTCAGTAGTCCGGGGTGTCTGGGTAGGGGGGCAGACGGGCTGTGGGAGGATCCCAGCCCCGCGCCGTCGCAAGCGTGCCGCGGCAGCATCGCAACCGGGTTTGACAGGCGCGTGACAGGCGCAGGCGCGGCAGGGCACAGCACATCATGACGCGCGCCCCGCCTCGGCACGACCTGGGGCAGGACATACCGGATTGCCATCGGCATCGATCACCGGCAGTTGCGCACCCAGCGCAGCCGCGACCAGATCCGCCGTGTCATTGCCGCCGGGCAGGGCCAGCAGCATGTCGGGGCGCGAATCCGCCAGCATGAAGGCATTGCGGATCGCTTCGGCACGCTTGCCAAACGCGCGCCAATTGGCCGGGTAACGCACCACATGCAGCCGCTGCTCGCGCGCCCAATCCTCGGCGGCGATGCCCGGAAACCCGCTGCCGCCATGAATGACGACGCTGATTTCACGCATGGCATGGGCGCGCGCCAGCGCGCGGCGGATCAGGGCGACATCATCCAGATGCCGCCCGCCAGCGATGATCAGACGCATCGGGCACACTCCTGTCATTCATCGCAGGGCAGGCGCGGGGATCAGCCCGCGCGCAGCGCTGCATGACGTGTCGGAAGCGCGCGCAGCTGCGCATCGCGCAGCCAGCCTGCAACAGGGGTATTGCGGCGCGCATCAGCGCCGGGCGGGGCCATATGTGGGAAATGAAAGGTCATTGATGTGCCTCCATCCAGCCGCGCCGGTCTGGAAGCACAAGGGCATGTGCTAGATGCAAATGCTCCAAAGCCGCAGACAGGCCGGGTGGTCTGAATTTGTCCGGATGGTCTGGCGGCTGCGAATCGTCTGACGGAACACAGAGGCCAGACCGCTACTAGAACAACTGTCCATGGGTCTCTCTGGTTGATACACGAAAATGGCTGCGCATTCGTCAGCAGGGGTGTAGCTAGCCGCGCCGGTCCGGGCTGTCAAGCCGCAAGCGCAGGAATATCTCCAACGCGTGCCAGCCGCGCATATATGGCCTGTGAACGCCCTGCCCCGCCCCGCCGGTCCGAGCGGCGCGCGGGCGGGCGGGTGGGGCGTGCCGGTTGGACCGGCGGGGCGGGTGCGTCAGCTTTGCGGCTCGTCGCCAAGCGCATGCGGGTCCGGCCCGTACCATTCGCCCTGCGCTTTAAGCGCTTCCATCACCTCGCGCGGCATATAGGTTTCATCATGCTTGGCCAGTATCTCGCTGGCCTGAAACACCCCGTCGATGAAACGCCCGGTGCCGACCATGCCTTCATTTTCCGAAAAGAGATCAGGCAGGATGCCGCGATAATGCACCTCGACCGAGGCCGGACCATCGGTCACGCGAAACATGACCGTGTCGGATTGCCCGCGGATGATCGAGCCCGGCTCGACCAGCCCGCCAATGCGGAACACTTCGGTCGGCGCGGGCGGTTCGGCCAGCACCTGGCTGGGCGAGCGGAAGAAATTGATCCCGTCGCGCATCGCATAGCCGATCAGCGCGGTCGAAAGCGCCAGCGCCACGGCAGCAACCGAAATGATCTGGATCCGGCGGGTTTTCTTCAGGCTCTTCATCACATCCTCATCTCTTACGGGAACAACGGCGCCCCCATCAGCCCCGAACTCTCATCAAGGCCCAGCATCAGATTCGCGTTCTGCACGGCCTGCCCGCTGGAGCCCTTGCACAGATTGTCCAGTGCCGCGACCACCAGCGCCCGTCCCGGCACGCGATCCCCGACCACACCAATATGCACGAAATTCGATCCGCGCACATCATGCGTCGAGGGGGTTGTGCCAAAAGGTAGCAGATGAATCATTGATTCAGCGCAATACCGGGCGTGCAAAACTTCGTGAATTTCGCGCGCATCGCCATCGAGCCAGGCCGTGGCCAGAATGCCGCGATTCATCGGCAGCAGATGCGGCGTGAACCCGATGCGCAGATCGCGCCCCGCAACAAGGCTGAGTTCCTGATCGAACTCGCCCAGATGGCGATGCGTGCCGCCCACCGCATAAGCCTGCGTGCCCTCGGACAGTTCGGCATGCAGCAGGTTTTCCTTAAGCGCGCGCCCTGCGCCAGACACCCCGCATTTCAGATCCAGAATTATGCGGTCCAGATCGATGCAGCCCGCCTCGACCAGCGGGCGCAGGATGTAAAGCCCGGTCGCGGCATTGCAGCCCGTGCCCGCAACCAGCCGCGCGGCGCGGATTTCCTCGCGGTAGAACTCGGTCAGCCCATAGACGGCCTCGGCCTGCAATTCGGGCGCGGCATGGGGCTTGCCATACCATTTTTCATATTCCGCCACATCGCGCAGCCGGAAATCGGCCGACAGATCGACGATCTTCAGATCGCGCGGCAGGGTCTTGATCACGGCCTGGCTGGTGGCATGGGGCAGCGCGCAGAAGGCCAGATCGATGGCGGAAAAATCCACCTCCTCGATGCGGCACAGATCGGGCAGATCAAGATGGCGCAGAAAGGGAAACACCTGCGCCATTGGCTGGCCCGCCTTGCGTTCACCAGTAAGCGCGGTGATGCGCATGTCGGGATGGGTCGAAATCAGCCGGACAAGTTCCCCGCCGGTATAGCCCGACGCGCCCAGAATGGCGATGGATTTGGTCATGATGTCTGTCTCTTGATCTGGTGTTGCGCGGGATTTTGGCGCAGGACGCGCTCCGCGCGGGGAGTATTTGGGGCAAGATGAAGTTCAGGCAGCGCGAAAGCTGATCTGTCGTCGCAGGAATTGCGTGGCCTTGCGCGACACATTGACCGGATCGCCCGTGGTCAGAAAGGCGCTCTCGCGGCCCGCGCCCAGCATTTCGGGGCGCCGCGTCAGATAATCGTCAAGGCTGGCCGCCACCAGATCAGGCTGCGAATAGACCGCCACATCCGGTCCCAGCGCTTCACGGAAGGCATGTTCGACCAGCGGGTAATGCGTGCAGCCCAGCACCGCGGCTTCGGGGTGCGGCATCCGGCGTCTGAGCGATTCGACATGGGAATGCACCAGCGCCTCGGCCAGTTGCATATCGCCCTGTTCGATGGCATCGACCACCCCCGCGCAAGGCTGCGCCTCGACATCGACGCCGATGGCGCGAAAGGCCAGCTCGCGCTGAAACGCGCGGCTGGACACGGTGGTGGGCGTGGCAAACAGCGCCACATGCTTGACGGCGACTTCGCGCGGGGGCGAGTTGTCGCCCCATTGGCGTTCGGTCAGCGCCTCGATCAGGGGCACAAACACGCCAAGGACGCGCTTGCCCTCTGGCACCCATGTTTCCTGCATCCGTTTCAGCGCGGCCGCCGAGGCGGTGTTGCAAGCCAGAATCACCAGATCGCAGCCTTCTTCCCAAAGCCGTTCCACCCCGGCGGTGGTCAACTGAAAGATATCCTCGGTATCGCGCACCCCGTAAGGGGTGTGTGCGTTATCGCCCAGATAGACAAAGGGCACATCGGGCAGGCGCGCGGTCAGCGCCCCCAGAACGGTCAGCCCACCCAGCCCCGAATCGAATACGCCAACTGCCATTCTGCCCCTGCCCCAGACTGATGCCTTCGGCCCCTTGCATAGAACCGGCAGGGGCGAAAATCCAGCCTGTTTGCGCCTACTCTGCCGCAACGCGCGCTGGCGGGGTTTCAAAGGCGGCCAACAATTCGGCCTGACGCTTGGCTGCGGCACTGGCATTGCGATGCTTGACCGGGCCGAAGCCGCGGATCTGCAAGGGCAGTTCTGCCAGTTCCACCGCGATCGCGTGAGTGTCGGGCGTCAGCCCGTCCAGCAATTTCGGGATCATCGCCTCATATTCGCGGATCAGGCGGCGTTCCATCCGCCGTTCGGCAGTATAGCCGAAGATGTCCAGCGGCGTGCCGCGCAAGGCTTTCAGCCGCGCCAGCAGGCCAAAGCCCTTCAGCATCCACGCCCCGAAGGCGCGCTTGGCAGGCCGCCCATCCGGGCCAGTGCCCGAGATCAGCGGCGGGGCCAGATGGAAGCGCGGGGTAAAATCGCCCTCGAACTCTGCGCGCGCTTTCGCCAGCGTGTCCAGATGCAGGCGGGCCACTTCATATTCATCCTTATAGGCCAGAAGCTTGTGATAACCCTTGGCAATCGCTTCGCGCAGGCGTTCATCAGGCGCCTGATCGACCAGCTTGCGGTAGCGCCTGGCCAGCCGTTTCGACTGATAGGCACTCAGATGCGCTTCGCGGAAGGCGATTTTCTCTTCCAGGGTTTTGGGCTTTTGCACCACAGTATCGCCCAGCGCCTTGGCCGCGGCCTTGGGGTGAATGACCGACCAGCGACCCAGCGCAAAGGCCTGGCTGTTGCCTTGGACCGCCGTGCCGTTCAATTCAATGGCGCGCAGGATCGCCGCTTCCGACAAGGGCACAAGCCCCATCTGCCATGCCGCGCCCAGCGCCATCATGTTGGAAAAGATGTTGTCGCCCAGCAAACGCTTGGCCAGTTCCGAATAATCGAACAGATGCAGATTTTCACCCAGCCGCGCCTGAAGCGCGATCTTCAGATCCTCTGCCGGGATGCGGAATTCGGTGTTGCGGGTGAACTCGCCGGTGATGATCTCATGGGCATTCACCGCAGCCCCGGTCTGGCCCTTGCGCATCAGCCCCATTGTTTTCGTGCCGGCGGTGACCACCAGATCGCCGCCGATGATGCAATGCGCCTCGCCCACCGCGACGCGGATGGCGCTGATATCTTCGGGCGCATTGGCGATGCGGCAATGGATATGCACCGCACCCCCCTTTTGCGCCAGCCCGGCCATTTCGATCAGCCCCGCGCCCTTGCCGTCAAGCTGCGCGGCCTGCGCCAGGATCGCGCCCACGGTCACAACGCCCGTGCCGCCGACACCGGTGATGACGATGTTGTGGGTGCCGGTGATCTTCGGCAAGGCAGGCGCGGCAAGCCTGGGCAGTTCCACTGTTTGCGTTGCTGCCTTGCGCGGCGTTGCCCCATCAAGCGTGACGAAAGAGGGGCAGAACCCCGTCAGGCAGGAATAATCCTTGTTGCAGCTTGACTGGTCGATCGCACGCTTGCGACCAAGTTCGGTTTCCACCGGCACGATCGACACGCAATTCGACTGCACCCCGCAATCGCCGCAGCCTTCGCAGATATCGGTATTGATGAAGACACGCGTATCGGGGTCGGGGAATTCACCACGCTTGCGGCGGCGGCGCTTTTCGGCGGCGCAGGTCTGCACATAGATAATGGCCGAGACGCCGGGATACGCGGCACAATCGCGCTGCACCTGATCGAGCGCGGCGCGCGCGTGCCAGCCCACGGATTTGGGGAAATCGGCGCGGATCGGTTCTTCCTTTTCGTCGAACACCACCTCTATCCTGCCCACGCCCATCGCGGTCAATTCATGCGCGATCTGCGCGGGGCTCAGCCCGCCTTCATTCTTCTGGCCCCCGGTCATGGCGACGGCGTCATTATAGAGGATCTTGTAGGTGATATTGGTGCCCGCCGCCAAGGCCGCGCGAATGGCCTGCACGCCGGAATGATTATAGGTGCCATCGCCCAGATTCTGGAACACATGCGCGCGGGTGGAAAACGGTGCCTCGCCGATCCAGTTCGCGCCCTCGCCGCCCATATGGGTGAAGCCCATAGTGTTGCGGTCCATCCACTGCACCATGTAATGACAGCCGATGCCCGCATAGGCGCGGTGGCCATCGGGCACCTTGGTCGAGCTGTTATGCGGGCAGCCCGAACAATAGAAGGGCAGCCGCGTGGCCAGTTCCGGCGCATTATCGGCGCGGCGTGCCTCGGCCAGCATCGCCAGCCCGGCCTTCACGCGATCCGTGCCGCGCCCTTCCTCGATCAGGATATCGCCGATCCTTTCGGCAATCATGATCGGGTCCAGCGCATAGCGGGTGGGGAACAGCTCCACCTGGCGGCCATGTTCCCATGTATCGCCCTTGTGCCAGCCATAGACGCGGCGGCCACGGCGGTCGTCGAAAATCGCTTCCTTGACCTGCACCTCGATCAGCTTGCGCTTTTCCTCGACCACGACAATCAGTTCCAGCCCCTCGGCCCATTCATGGAAACCTTCCATATCCAGCGGGAAGGTCTGGCCGATCTTGTAGGTGGTCAGGCCCAGCCGCTCGGCCTCTTCGGCGCCGATGCCCAGCAGGTTCAGCGCATGCACCAGATCAAGCCAGTTCTTGCCCGCCGCGACAAAGCCGATCTTGGCACCGGGCTTGCCCCAGACGCGCTTGTCCATGCCATTGGCGCGCGAAAACGCCTCGGCGGCAAAACGCTTGTAGTCGATCATGCGCGCTTCCTGCGCCACCGGGGTATCGCCCAGACGAATACTCAGCCCGCCTTCGGGCATGGTGAAATCAGGCGTCACAAATTGCATCCGCTGCGGGTTGCCATCAACGACGGCGGTTGCCTCGACATTTTCCTTCATGGTTTTCAGACCCACCCAGACGCCCGCAAAGCGCGACAGCGCATAGCCGTAATGGCCGAAATCCAGCAATTCCTGCACGCCCGCGGGCGACAGCACCGGGATATAGGCATCCACCATCGCCCAGTCAGACTGGTGCAGCACGGTAGAGGATTCGCCGGTGTGGTCATCGCCCATCGCCACCAGCACGCCGCCCTTGGGCGAAGTGCCCGCCATATTGGCATGGCGGAACACATCGCCGGTGCGGTCCACCCCCGGCCCCTTGCCATACCACAGGCCAAAGACGCCGTCATAACGCCCCTCGCCGCGCAATTCGGCCTGCTGGGTGCCCCACAGCGCAGTGGCGGCCAGATCCTCGTTCAGCCCTTCCTGAAAGCGGATATTCGCCGCTTCCAGCAGCTTGCGCGCGCGGGTCATCTGCTGATCCACCGCCCCAAGCGGAGAGCCGCGATAGCCGGTAACATAGCCTGCGGTATTCAGCCCCGCCGCACGGTCACGCGCCGCCTGCGCCAGCATCAGCCGCACCAGCGCCTGTGTGCCATTCAGAAGCACCGGCGATTTGTCCAGGTCAAACCGATCCCGAAGCGAGATATCCTGACGCATCTGATGCACCTCCCTTGCAGCGTTGCGAATGAAACGATCATAGGTCAATGTTACTGACCTACAAAGCGGTATTTTTGTCGATAAGCGCTTTTGTGATCGGCAAAAAACCCATAGAACGAATCAGTAATCTTTGCGCGAAGCAAATTGATGGAAATGTCGTCATGGACTGGGACAAGCTAAGAATCTTTCATGCTGTGGCCGATGCGGGCAGCCTGACTCATGCCGGGGAAACCCTGCATCTGTCGCAATCGGCAGTCAGCCGACAGATTCGCGCGCTGGAAGACTCGCTTGATTCGGTGCTGTTTCACCGCCATGCGCGCGGGCTGATTCTTACCGAACAGGGCGAATTGCTGTTCGAGGCCACCAAGGCCATGTCCCAGACGCTCGAATCCACCGCCGCGCGCATCCGCGATGCCGAGGATGAGGTGTTCGGCGATCTGCGCGTGACCACCACCACAGGCTTCGGCACGCTGTTTCTGGCCCCGCGTCTGACCACACTTTACGCGCAATACCCCGATCTGCGCATCGATCTGATGCTGGAAGAACGCATCTATGACCTGCCCATGCGCGAAGCCGATGTCGCCATCCGCATGAAGGAACCCAGCCAGGCCGATCTGATCCGCAAGCGGCTGATGACCGTGAATATGCGCCTTTACGCCAGTTCCGAGTATCTGCGCGCGCATGGCACCCCCACCGACCGCGAGGATCTGCGCAATTTCCGCCTGATCTCGCAAAGCGTTACATCGGCGCAAGTCAGCGCCGGGGCACAACTTATCCGCGAGTTGTCCGAAGGGGCCGCCCGCCCCGGCTTCACCGTGAACAATTATTTCGGGGTGCTTCAGGCGGTGATCAACAATCTGGGCATCGGCGTGCTGCCCGATTACGTGACCGAGGATTTCCCCGATCTTGTCCATGTGCTGCCCGATATCGCCAGCGGCGACATTCCGGTCTTTCTGGCCTATCCCGAAGAGCTGCGCCACTCACGCCGCATTGCAGCATTCCGCGACTTCGTGGTGGAAGAAATCGTCGCCTATCGGCGCAGCCGCCACGCCTGAAGCCGCCATATGCGGCCTGATTGGCCTTTGACGCATATATGAGGCATGTTTGCAACGCATAGCGGCCTTGTTGCGCATGCAGAAATATTGAACTTGCATAATTCATGGGCGCTACCTATTTTAATCGCAAGGTGGTTGAGTTCGCTCACACCTTTACCTCCCTGTTGGACTTTGGCCGAGCATTGCGCTCGGCCCTTTTTTTTCTGCAACTGGCAGCAGGAACAGCAGCGGGCTGCGCGGTGTGGCCAAACCGCGCCATGCATCATCTGACGAATTATTCATCGCTTTGCTTTATCGCACGGCGCCCCGACCCGCTGACCAGGCGTGGGGGGCTTTTCCCCTTGCAACCCAAGCGCGTATGTCCGAATCGCCCGATTTGTAACCTTCACGCCCGAAACCGCGTCAGACGGATACACCGCCCGCCCGCAGCCCGATATTCGGCAAATGCTTCCATGAGTTGGGCCAAACCGATGCCAGCCCCTTTCCCCCCCCACGCCTTTGGCCTAAAGACGAGGCGAAAGCGCCGTCATTGCGGCAAAGTGATTGAATGCGTCAGCCACAGGGGCCAGACATGACCGAACCCGCCATCACATCAGAGTTGATCGCCGCCCACGGGCTAAGCCCGGATGAATATGCGCGCATCCTCGACATTATCGGGCGCGAACCCAGCTTTACAGAACTTGGCATCTTCTCGGCGATGTGGAACGAGCATTGCTCCTACAAATCCTCGAAGAAATGGCTGCGCACCCTGCCCACGGATGGCCCGCAGGTCATTTGCGGCCCCGGTGAAAATGCCGGCGTGGTCGATATCGGCGACGGTCAGGCGGTGATCTTCAAGATGGAAAGCCACAACCACCCCAGCTATATCGAACCCTATCAGGGCGCGGCGACCGGGGTGGGCGGCATTCTGCGCGATGTCTTCACAATGGGCGCGCGCCCGATTGCGGCAATGAATGCGCTTAGCTTCGGCGAACCCTCGCACCCCAAGACCCCGCATCTGGTGCGCGGCGTGGTCGAAGGCATTGGCGGCTATGGCAATTGCTTCGGCGTGCCGACCGTGGGCGGCGAGGTGCGCTTTCACCGCGCCTATAACGGCAACTGCCTTGTCAACGCCTTCGCCGCCGGGCTGGCCGATGCCGACAGGATTTTCTATTCGGCGGCCTCGGGCGTCGGCATGCCGGTGGTCTATCTGGGTGCCAAGACCGGGCGTGACGGGGTCGGCGGGGCCACCATGGCCAGCGCCGAATTTGACGACACGATCGAGGAAAAGCGCCCCACCGTGCAGGTGGGCGACCCCTTCACCGAAAAACGCCTGCTCGAAGCCTGCCTTGAACTGATGGCCTCGGGCGCGGTGATCTCGATTCAGGATATGGGCGCTGCGGGGCTGACCTGTTCGGCGGTGGAAATGGGCGACAAGGGGGGCTTGGGCATCAAGCTGCAGCTTGACCATGTGCCCCAGCGCGAAGATGCCATGACCGCCTATGAAATGATGCTGTCGGAATCGCAGGAACGCATGCTGATGGTGCTGAAACCCTCGATGGAGGCAAAGGCCCGCGCGATCTTTGAAAAATGGGATCTCGATTTCGCCATTGTCGGTGAAACAATCGCCGAAGACCGCTTCCTCATTCTGCATGGCAATGCGGTGATGGCCGATCTGCCGCTGTCGAAGCTGTCGTCCAGCGCGCCGGAATATGACCGCCCCTGGGTCGAAACCCCGCCCCCCGCGCCGCTTGGCGACATCCCCGGAATTGCCCCCCTTGACGGGCTGCGCGCGCTGATTTCCAGCCCGAATTACGCGCATAAGGCGTGGGTGTGGGAACAATATGACACCCAGGTCATGGCCGACACCATCCGCACGCCGGGGCTGGGGGCAGGCATTGTGCGCGTGCATGGCAGTGACAAGGCGCTGGCCTTCACCTCTGACGTGACGCCGCGCTATGTCCGCGCCAACCCGTTTGAAGGCGGCAAGCAGGCCGTGGCCGAAGCTTACCGCAACCTGACCGCGGTGGGCGCCAAGCCCTTGGCCAGCACCGATAATCTGAATTTTGGCAATCCCGAAAAGCCCGAAATCATGGGCCAGTTCGTGGGCGCGATCAAGGGCATCGGCGCGGCCTGCGCGGCGCTTGATATGCCCATCGTGTCGGGCAATGTCTCGCTTTACAATGAAACCGATGGCCAGCCGATCCTGCCCACCCCCACCATTGGCGCGGTCGGGCTGATCGATCATATCGACCAGATCATCAGCGGGCTGGCGCAGGAAGGCGATCTGGCACTGGTGATCGGCCCGACCGATGGCCATATGGGCCAGTCCGCGCTGCTGGCCGAATCCTTCGGGCTTGAGGCAGGCAATGCCCCCCCGGTTGATCTGGCGCTGGAGGCCCGCAATGGCGATTTCCTGCGCGCCAATCGCGCGCTGGTCACTGCCGCCACGGATCTGTCGGATGGCGGGCTGGCGCTGGCGGCGTTTGAAATGGCCGAAGCCGCAGGGCTTGGTGTGGCGCTTGACGCAGGCGACATCCCCACTCTCTTTGGCGAAGATCAGGCGCGCTATCTGATTTCCGCCAGCTTCGATCAGGCAGAGGCGCTGATGGTCGCCGCCGGTCAGGCGGGCGTGGCGCTGGCGACAGTGGGGCGCTTTGGCGGCGATCAGATGCAGATGGGCGATGACAGCGTGCCGATGGCGGAACTTTCCGCGCTTTATCGTCATGCCTTTGCCCGCGCGATCGGCGACGCTTGATCCGCCGCCCCGGCAGGATTAGGTTTGTCGCAGCAATAACAAGGACCGCAAGATGGCCATCACCGTCGAAGAACTTGAAACCCTGCTGAAGGAAGGGTTTCCCAATGCAAGCATCACCATCACCGACCTTGCCGGTGACGGCAACCACTACGCCGCAGAGGTGATCGATGAAAGCTTTCGCGGGTTGAACCGCGTGCAGCAGCAACGCGCGGTCTATTCCGCGCTGAAGGGCAAGATGGATGGCAGCCACGGTGAATTGCACGCCCTTGCCCTGACCACCAAAGCCCCTGACTAACCGATTGATAACGCATGTTCGAAAGGCAGAGAGCCGGCTCCCACTTTTCGCAACATGCTCCAGGCGCCGAAAGGACGAAACACGCATGAGCGCGCAAGACCAGATCAAGCAGACTGTTGAAAATAATGACGTGGTGCTGTTCATGAAAGGCACCAAGACCATGCCGCAATGCGGCTTTTCCAGCCGCGTGGCAGGCGTGCTGAATTTCATGGGTGTCGATTATACCGATGTCAACGTGCTGGCCGATGAAGGCATCCGTCAGGGCATCAAGGAATATTCCGACTGGCCCACCATCCCGCAGCTATACATCAAGGGCGAATTTGTCGGCGGCTGCGACATCATCACCGAAATGACGCTGTCGGGCGAGCTGGACCAGCTCTTTGACACCAAGGGCGTGGCCTATGACAAGGTCGCCGCCGAAAAGATCCGCGAAGCCAACGCCTGAACGCTGCGGTTCTCAGCGCATCTGCGCGCGCTCAACGCGCCATGCCAGAACCGCATGGACGACCAGCACCAGGCATTCCAGCCCGTCACGCTCTGACAGGCGCGGCGCTGGCCTGGCGCGCGCGCGCGCCAGCGCGGCCGCCATCAGCGTGCCATTGCCCAGTCGCGGATGCACCCGGCCAAACACCTTGCGATAGCGGTCGGCATGATCGGCCTCTTGCAGCATCGCAGCCATCAGCCCGGCCCGCGCGCAGGCCGGGTGCTGCGCCAGAACCCGCGCCGCAGCGCGGATATCCCCCTGCGTCACTTCACGCATCGCTTGCGCCCCTGCCCGCGCGCAAATGCGGCAAGCGCGCCCCCGGAGGGGCGCCCGCGGGGTGGGGGGGCCGGCCCCATTTTCCCGCCGGCCCCCAATCCCAGCAGGGGCGCGCGAGGGGTGGGCGGGCGGGCCGCATTTGCGCGCGGGCACGCATGCGCAGCATCACAGGCTGACCTCGATCCGCGCAAACGGCCCCGGCCCCACCAGATCCGAGACCTGCGCCACCTCGACCAGCACCGCCGCGCCAGCCCCGTCCGCCGCCTGATCCGCCGCCGCATACTGATAGCCGGGCGCTTCCAGCGTCACCTCGCGCAGCACCTGCCCGCCCTGACGGATGCGCAGCACATACCGCTCATAGGCTTCGGCCAGTGGCACTTCTGTCGCGCCCCAGCCATCGCCCCCCTGCCTGCTGCGGCGGATCCAGGACACTGCCAGATCGCCATTGGGCAGCGAAACCGCGCGCAGATGCGCGGGCCGATAGGGGCGCAGCCCCACCCCGGCAAAGACGGCCTCATGATCGCGGTGGCTGGGATCGCTCAGCGGGCGGCTGGCCGGACCCACCCGGTAGCGCTGCGCCAACCCCAGCGCATCCAGCGCCAGCGGCATCTGTTCCAGCCGCTCATCAAGCATCACCACCACCGCCCCTTCAGGCCAGTGCAGCGCCATCACCCCGTCGCTGCCCTGCTGCCCGCGCAGCCGCATGCCGAGCGCATATGTATCCGGGCCGATCAGATCCGCCTCGGCGAATTGCAGCAATTCCCATTCCGCGCCAATGCCGATCGCCATCAGATTGGCCCCGGCCAGCACCTCGTCCTGGCTGGCGGCCGATAATTGCCCCGACAGCATCCGCACATGCAGCGCAGGCCCGCGATCCCACAACCCGGCAGGGGCGGCCTGCAACGCGGTTTCGCTTACACCCAGCCGCGCGGGCGTGCCGATCATCGCCGCCAGGTCGAACGCGCCCGCGGCCCGATGGCGATGCACCGCCACCGCCCCCGGCCAGGGCTGCGCGCGCAAGGCCAGCCAGGGCGCATGCGGACTTTCTGCCCCCGACCATAGCGGCAAATCCAGAAACACCGGCTGCACCGGCGGCGGGGCTTCATAGCCACTTAGCACCACCGCGTCGCGATAGGCCTCGCCTTCATCATAGGGCACCGGCTCGACCCGCGTGGCCTCGACCCCGCGCGCTTCGGCCAGTGTCAGCCGGTCGATCCGCCACAGCCCCGCCAGCGTGCCGCCCGCACCCTCCAGCCGCACCACATCGCCCGCGCCCAGCGCGGCGGAAGGCGGCAGGGCAAAGCGCGCGCTGTCCTGCGCCACCCGCGCCTCTGCCAGCCAGCGCTGCGCGGTCAGTTGCGCCTCGGCAGGGCCAAGCACCAGCGGCAGATCCGCGCTGGCTGCCGGTGCCTGATGCGCATCAGGATAGGCCGCCTCGGCCAGCCGCATGTCATAGGCGCCATCCTCGGCCACATAGCCCAGCCGCACGCGCCCGGTCAGTTCCGATTGCGCCGCGCGCACAAGCGTCAGATCACCGCTTGCCCGCGCCACAAGATCATCATGCCCAAGGCTTGCCACAGCGCGGCCCGCGCGCATGAAAAAGACCAGCCGCCCGTCGCGCTCTGCCGCCTCGACCCCATAGGCCAGCATCAGCGTCTGCAATGCCGCGCGCGCGCTGTCGGTCGAGGGCACGGCGAAGCCGCGCACCACGCCATGAACGCGGCTGACATCGATCTCGACCACCCCCGCCTGCGCGCAGATATCCGTGATCAGCGCATCCAGCGGCTGGCCGGTTGCGCGCCCTGTCAGCCAATGCCCGCGCGCCCAGTTGCCCCCGTCTTCCCATAGCGCGCGATTGCCCGGAAACCACGGGTAGGGTCGCGCATCCCAGGCCCAGCCATGCGCGCGCGCCATATCAACCATCTGCCCGTCATAAAGCTCTGATATCGGGTTATTGGCAGGATCTGCCCAGTATTCCCCCATTGCGCGGTAATACTGCATCTGGATTCTGTCATCGCGCCAGCCGCGCGAAAAATGCGGCAGCGCCGATTCAGACGATTTTTCATCCCAAAACACATTGGGCTGGTTGGTGCCCCGGTCGATGGCGGCGACCCCGTATTCGGTAAACCAGATCGGTTTCGAGCGCGGCTCCCACCCCGTCGGGGTAGGGCTGCGCACACCGTCCACGCGTTCGTGATGGTCATTTTCCCACCAGCCGCGCAAATCCTTGTAGCGCCAGATCCAGTGCTCCTGCCAGTCGCTGTCATCAACAATCGGGCGGCGGTTCTGCACTGCGCGATCATACTCGCTGGGATAGAACCACGCATACCCCTCAGCCCCCGCGATATTGGCCTTCAGATAATCCAGATCATAGACGCTGCCCCAATGCGCATCAGCATGATCCGCCCCATCGCGCCAATCCGAGAGCGGCATGTAATTGTCGATGCCGATCACATCGATATTCGCATCCGACCACAGCGGGTCGAGGTGGAAGAAGCGGTCGTCATCATCGGTGATATAGCCGAAATATTCCGACCAGTCGGCGGCATAGGTGATCTTCACCTCCGGCCCCAGTATCGCGCGCGCCTCGGCGGCCAGCGCGCGCAGCGCGGCGACAGTGGGGAAGCTGTTATCGGCCCCGCGTATCTGCGTCAGGGCGCGCATTTCCGAGCCAATACAGAACGCCGAAACCCCGCCCGCTGCGGCACAAAGCGCCGCCTGATGCAGGATGAAGCGCCTGTAGCGCCATTCATCCGGGCCGGAATAGCTGACATGGCCCCCCGATATGGTAAAATCGCCGGCGCTGGCCGTGCCGAAAAATGCCGCGACCTCTGCTTCGGCATCAGCAGTGCCATCAGGGCTGCCCGCCTGACCGGGGGCTTTTTCAGTGGTGATGCGCCCGCGCCAGGGCAGCGCGGGCTGGCCGGTGCTGTCCGACCAGGGGTCGGGCAGGGTGTTGCCGGGCAGGATTTCCATCAGCAGGAAGGGGTAATAGACCACCTCCTGCCCGCGCGCTTTCAGCGCGGCAATGGCTTGCAGCACCGACGCATCAGAAGGCGTGCCGCCATAGACCGGCCGCCCGTCCAGCCGCGCCACTTCCGGGGTTTGCGCCGCCGACCGCCCTGCCACCGACCAGGGCGCCAGCGGCGCGTTGCGGTTGGCATATTCGACTTTCGGTTCGATCCGGCACTGGCCTGCGCGCAGATCATCACCAAACCATGACACCACCAGAAGGGTCGACGCGCAGCGCGGCAATTCGCGCCCCAGCGCATCCAGTGCAACCTCCATATCGCTTTGGCCGCCCGGCGCATTCAGGTTCTGCGCAACTTCCTGCGGGGCCAGCAGCCCGGTCTCGGCCTCGGTGGTGGTATAGATCGGGTCGGTCGAAAGCACGAAATCCCCGGTTCCGGGCATCAACGCCACGGCGCGCAGATGATCGGCCAGCGTTTGCGGCTGCCCTGATTGCAGCGCGCGCATCACCTCGAAACCCAGCTGCGGGACGCGGTTGCCATAAGCGCCAAGCGGCAGATCCTCGATCACCACATAGGCGATGCCGCGATAGGCAGGCGCGCGGCCTGCGCCCTGCACGGCCTCGATCAGCGGGTCGGGAAGCTGGTCCTCTTCGCCCGAATAGACGCGCAGATTCAGATCCGCTGCCGCAATCTCCTGCCCGTCCGCCCAGATGCGCCCGATGCCCAGTATCGGCCCTTCGCACAGCGCCACGGCGACCGAAACCGAATAGCTGTATTCCGTCACCGTGGGCTGGCGCGGGCGCTTGCCGCCGCCGCCCCCGCCGCTGACATGGACGTCTTCCACGAAATCGCTGGCCCAGATCACCTGCCCGCCCAGCCGCACCCGTCCCCAGACGCGCGCCACCGGGGTGCCCTCTGACGCGCCGGTCAGGCGCAGCCTTTCGATGCGCCCGGTCTCGACCCCGGATGATCCCGCGCCCATCAACCGCTGGTCGATCGCCTGCCCGATCGTGGCACCAATGGCGCGGCCGATGACCATGCCCGACAGCCCCAGCACCGCCCCGCCAAAGCCCGACCCGATGGCAGCCCCTGCCGCCGACAGCACCAAAGTCGCCATGTCCTACTCCATTCCTTGTTCGGGCGGTTCGGGAAAATCGAACCGCGCCACCACCCGCCGCGCCCAGGGGCGCGAAAGCGGGGCTTCAACCACACCTGCGCGCGGGCAGGCATGGATGAACCCCGCCCCTTGCTGCACCTGAATGCCCAGATGCTTGGCCATCGCATTCGGCCCCATCCGCAACAGCAGAACCTGCCCGTCAGCAGGCCGCGTGGCGGCGCACAGATGCGCGGCCAGCGCGCGCCAGAGCGGCTCTTGCCCTGCCGGTTCCATCCAGTCCGGCGCATAGGGCGGCACCGGGGGCAGCGCGCGGGCGTAAAGCGCGGCCCAGATGCCCCGGATCAGCCCCAGACAATCCGCGCCCGCGCCTTGCAGCGCGGCGCGGTGGCGATAGGGGGTGCCCAGCCAGCCCTGCGCCAGCGCCAGCACAGCCTTGCGGCAGACCACCCCGGCGGGGCAGGGCACCGCCCTGTCGCAATCGGGACAGGGCCGCGGGGCGGGGCCCCGGGAGCCCGCGGCGGGGGCGCGGGGGGGGGGGGGGGGGGGGGGGGGGGGGGGGGGGGGGGGGGGGGGG
>JAFIEF010000043.1 GCA_020832655.1 Paracoccaceae bacterium | reverse complement strand
GCGCGGCCCAGCCGGTCAGCAGCGCCTCGGATTCGAGCGTCACGGCATGGGCGACAAGGCGCACACCGCTCATGGGGGCAAGCGCGTCCAGCAGTGCTGCCGACAAACCGCCGCCAATGAACACGGCATCCGGGCGCGGCAGTCCGGCCAGCGCGTCGGGCGCGCGACCCTCGATGATATCGACAGCCACCCCGAAACGCGCAACATTCTCGCGGATTATCGCCAGCCGGTCAGCGCGCGGCTCGATGCAGTTCGCGCGCAGGGTTGGATGCGACAGGCACCATTCGACCGATATCGACCCTGACCCGCCGCCGATATCCCATAACCGCTCACCCGCGTGCGGGGCCAGCGCCGACATGGCAAGGGCACGGATCGGGCGCTTGGTGATCTGCCCGTCATGGGCGAAACGATCATCTGCGCGCCCTGAAGCCAGCGTGAAGGGCGGCCCGTCGCCTGCAATCTCTAGTCCAACCGCGACCGGGTGCTGCACGTTGTCCAGCATATAGGTTTCGGCATCTGCCATGCGCAGGCGTTCCTTCGCGCCGCCCATCGCCTCGCAGACATGCAGGCGGCTTTGACCGAAGCCCTGCGCACATAACCATTCGGCCACCGCCGCCACCGCAGGACCATCGCGCAAAAGCACGATCACGCGCGCCCCAGCGACCAGATGCGGCACCAGACGGGCGATCGGGGCGGCATGCAGGCCAAGGCAGGGCGTCTGCTCCAGCGGCCAGCCCAACTGCGCGGCCACCAGCGAAAAGGTCGCGGGCGCGGGCAGCGCGCGCCATTCCCCCGCTTCAAGCGTCTGCACAATCACGCGGCCCGCGCCGAACCAGAACGGATCGCCCGAAACCAGCACGGCCACGCGCTGCCCACGCAGCCCCAGCAGGATCGGCAACCCGTCCGCAAAGGGCGCGGGCCAGACGATCTGCTGCGCCTCAAGCACCGGCAACAGCCCCAGAAGCCGCGCAGGCCCGATCACCACCTGCGCCGCTTTCAGCGCCGCAAGGCTTGCAGGCGGCAGGCTCTCCGGTCCATCATGCATCCCGATGATCGTGACCCAGGGTTCAGACATGCACAGACGCCTTCTTATCCTTGGTGGCACCACCGAAGCTCGCGCCCTGGGCCAGGCTGTGGCAGAGGCCGGGATAGATGGTGTGCTCTCGCTCGCCGGGCGCGTAGAGCGCCCCTTGCGCCAGCCACTGCCCCAACGCTTGGGCGGCTTTGGCGGGGTCGAAGGCTTGCGCGCATATCTGCGCACTGAACGAATCACACACCTGATTGACGCCACGCATCCTTTCGCCGCCCAGATGAGCTGCAATGCCATCGCAGCTTGCGCCGCCGAAGCGCTGCCCTGTCTGGCACTCAGCCGCGCGCCGTGGCGCGCACAGCCTGGCGATGATTGGCACAATGTGCCCGATATCACGGGCGCAGTCGGGGCTCTTGCAGGCCCTGCGCGACGCGTGATGCTGGCCATCGGGCGGCAGAATCTGCCCGCTTTTGCGGCCCAGCCGCAGCATTTCTACCTTTTGCGGCTGGTAGACCCACCCAAGGCCCCGCTGCCCTTGCCGCAGACGCATGTGATTATGGATCGCGGCCCATTCACCCCCGAAAGCGACCGTTTGCTGATGGAGGCGCACAGGATTGATCTGATCGTGTCGAAAAACGCAGGCGGAACCGGGGCTTCGGCGAAACTGACAGCGGCCCGCGCGTTGCGCCTGCCAGTGATCATGATCGACCGCCCTGCCCTGCCTGCGCGGGCGGAGGTACATGACGTGGCAGGCGTGCTGGACTGGCTGGATCATGCGGACACCCCGCGCGGCGTGTAGACAAGATCAGTGCCTGGGATTTGCCGCGTTTGTGACGACCCCACAATCACCACAGTGCGCATATCCGCCATTTCGGGCCGCGCTTCGGTCAACGGCACAATGGTCAACGCTTCCTCCGGTGTCGAAACGGCGCGAGCAAAGAGGATCAGCCGCGTCGGTTCGCATGTCTCGCGCAGGATCTTCAGCACGCGGTCAAATCCTTCGCGACGGGCCAGTGAGCGGGGGTTGTAGAAGGCCATCGCGAAATCGGCCTCGACGGCGAGCCGCAGGCGCTTTTCGATCAGCGACCAGGGCTTGAGGTTGTCACTGAGGTTGATTGCGCAAAAATCATGTCCCAAAGGCGCACCCGCCCGCGCCGCAGCCGCCAGCATCGCCGTGATCCCCGGCAGCACGCGAATATCCAGCCCGCGCCATGCTTCAGGGCCAGCTTCAAGCGCCTCGAATAGGGCTGAAGCCATGGCAAATACCCCGGAATCGCCCGAACTGACGACAACCACGCGCGCGCCCTTCTGCGCCAACTCCAGGGCATGGCGGGCGCGGTCCAGCTCCACCCGGTTGTCGCTTTCATGTCGCGTCAGGCCCAAGCGCGGGGCCACGCGGCGCACATAGGGGATATAGCCAACCACATCTGTCGCATCGGCCAGTGCCGCTGTCACTTCTGGCGTGATCAGATTCTCCGCCCCCGGCCCAAGCCCCGCCACGATGACCCGACCGCTCATGGCCGCCGGCCCTGCCCGTGGATCAGCGCGATGGTGAAATAGGGCATGCGGCCCTCATCCGCCTCAGTCAGCCGCATGACCTGCTCGCCCGGCTGGCTGGCATATTGAATCAGCCAAGTTTCATCCGTCCGCCCGGCCTGCGCCAGCGCGCGGCGCAGCTTAGGCATATTGGTGCCAATCTTCATCACCACCACAGCATCCGAGCCTGCAAGGCGCTGCGCTAGTTCCGCTTCAGGCAAGGTCGCAGGCAGAACAGTCAGCAAATCATCCCCCCATGTGATGGGCAGATCGGTCGCTGTCCAGGCCGCCGACATACCCGTGATCCCAGGCACGACCTGGACCGGCACACGACCTGCCAAGCGGCTGTGCAGATGCATGAAGGAGCCGTAGAAAAATGGATCGCCCTCGCAGAGCACAACGACATCATCGCCGCCCAGAGCAAGCCCCGCCAGATGGTCACTGACTTGCGCATAAAACGCAGAAAGCACCGCATTATAGGCCGGGTCGGTGACTGGAATTTCGGTCGTGACCGGGTATTCCATCGGGAATTCGAGCACATCAGCGCGTAACAGCCCCTCGACAATACCGCGCGCATGACCTTTGCGACCAGCCTTGCGAAAATAAGCCACATGCCGCGCTTTGCCGATCAATCGCGCAGCGCGCAGGCTCATCAAATCGGGATCGCCCGGCCCCAGCCCGACACCCCAGATTGTACCATGCTTTCCAGCTAAACTCATTCGGCGGCACTCGCGATGGCATTGACGGCCGCGACTGTGACCGCACTGCCGCCCAGACGGCCGCGCACGATCACGCAGGGCGCGGGCTGGTCGGCCCAAAGCGCCTCTTTCGATTCCGCGGCCCCGATGAAACCCACAGGACAGCCGATAATCGCCGCAGGACGCGGGCAGGAAGGGTCTTCAAGCATGTTGAGCAGATGAAACAGCGCAGTCGGCGCATTGCCAATGGCGACCACTGCACCTGCCAGATGGGGCCGCCACAATTCCAGCGCCGCCGCAGAGCGCGTGGTCTGCATCCGTGCTGCTAGGTCCGGCGTCTCGGGCGCATTCAGAGCGCAGATGACCGCGTTATCAGCAGGCAGGCGCTTGCGGGTGATCCCTTCCGACACCATGCGCGCATCGCACAGGATCGGGGCACCGACGCGCAGGGCGGCCTCTGCCGCCAGCACCATGCCCGGTGTAAACTGGACATGCGCCTCCAGCCCGACCAGCCCGGCCGCATGAATCATGCGCACGGCTACGCGTTCTTCCTGCGGCGTAAAACGGGCCAGATCGGCCTCGGCGCGGATCGTGGCGAAGCTATCGCGATAGATGGCTGCGCCATCAGTTTCGTAAACATAGGGCATGAGTCAGCGCCTTATCACATCTGAAATTGCATTTGGGTCAAGGCCAGTCAGGGCAGGTGTGTCCCATGGCGCGCCGTTGCGGACAAGATCGAAGCGCCCGTCGCGCCCTACAAGGCTCAGGGCCTCCGGACCGGGATGCGCGCAGCCCTTTGCACAGCCAGAGACATGCAAGCCGCCCTTGACCAGCGGCGCAAGCCTGGCCGCCAGCGCGCGAGTTTCGACTGTGGCCTGCGGACATCCCGGCGCGCCTGTGCAGGCATGCACGCCAAGCCGTGGGTCACGCGCATCCGTGATCGCATCGGGCGACAGGCCCGGCGCAGTTCCTTCCAGCGCGATCATCCGCCAGGGTGTCATCAACAATGCTGTTGCGACAGAACCCAAGGCGCGCAGATCACAGGCAGCAAGCTGACCGAAAGCCCCGGCAATCAGCGTCATGTGGCCCTGCGCGCCGGGGGTGATGGGCCGCGCTGCGGCTGCCGGCCGTTCAACGCCCTGAAACTGCGCGGGCAAAGCCGTGCTGCCCAGAAGGCGCCGCATGCGCCCCCGCCCGTCTGGCCCCACACCACCAGAGGCGATAAACCAGCGCGCCAGATCAAGCGCCAGGGTCACAGCCTGCTCGCGTGACACATGCACGCCCAGATCCTGACCATCGGCGCGCAGGATCAGCCCGCCGCCCGAGCTTTCCAGCCGGATATCCCCGCTTGTCTGGGCCAGCCGCCGTTCAGGCCCGGCATCAATCGCGAAGCCGAACTTGCCCGGCAGTGCTGCGAACTCTGCTCCTCGCAGCCCCTCAATCAGCGCTGCTGCCAGATCGGCGTCCTGCGCATGGCGAAATGGATCAAGGATCACATTGCGCCGCGCCTCGAAATCAGGATCGTCATCGAGCAGGCCCAGAGCGGCCAGTCGCTCCAGCACGGATAGATGATCCTTGACACCCCGGATTTGCAGATTGGCGCGGCTGGTCAGTTCCAGAAAGCCAGTGCCAAAGGCTTCAGCCAAATCAGCCAGCCCCGTCGCCTGCACGGGCGTCAGTCGCCCCAAGGGCGGACGCACGCGCACAACCAGCCCATCAGCCGCCATCATGGGCCTGTGCGCGCCGGGGCACCAGCCCCTGATCTCTGGGCGCACAGGCTCAGCCATGTGTCCCCTCCAGTGCCGCGCGGATCGAATTGCGCCGCGTCTGCCATAGCCCCGCCGCATCAAGCTCGGCAAAGCGCGCACGCATGGCGGCGAGCGCTTGCGGATTGGCCTCTTGCAGGAAATTGACCACGGCCTGATCGCCCAAGGTAGCAGCGTGGAACTGGTCGAACAGATGCGGGCCGACCACCCCCGCAAGATGCGCAAACGCGGCCATGTTCTCGAGCGTCGCAGCGATTTCGGCCGCCCCCCGGAAGCCGTGGCGCTGCATCCCTGCGATCCAACCGGGATGCGCGGCGCGTGCCATGACCACGCGGGCGATTTCTTCGGGCAGGCTGCGCGCACGCGGACGGGCGGGGTCAGTATTGTCCAGATGATAAAGCGCCGCCTGCCCGCCGGTCAGGGCTTGCGCGGCAGCAAAACCCGCCTCGTGGCTAGCATAATCCTCGGCCAGCAGCAGGTCGGTTTCGGGCAAGTCCTGCCCATGCACGAAGGCCTCTGCCCCTGCCACCCGCGCGCGCAATCCGTCCATGTCGCGTGCGGCCTTGTCACCATCGAGCGCCCAGCTTGAGGCCGCAAGCCATGCGGCCCCGGCCTGTGCGCGGGCATCATCAGAATACTCGGTCAGAAGCGACCCCATCCCCAGCCCGAACTGCCCCGGTGCAGGGCCGAAAACCCGCGCGCCGGGGGCTGTGACGTAGGGGTTCATATCCGCTGCTTCATCCCGCGCGGCGAGAGCCCGCACAGCCTGCTGAAACAATGCCGAAAGCGTTGGAAACACATCGCGGAACAGGCCAGAGACACGCAGAGTGACATCGATGCGCGGATGCTCCATTTCGGCCAGCGGCAGGATCTCGATGCCCGAAACCCGCTCTGACCCGTTGTCCCAGACTGGTCGCGCACCGATCAGCGCCAGCGCCATGGCGAAATCCTCGCCTGCTGTGCGCATCGTGGCAGAACCCCACAGATCGACCACCACCCCGCGCGGCCAGTCGCCGTGATCTTGCAAATGCCGCCGGATCAATTCTGCCGCCAGACGCTCGCCTTGCGTATAGGCTGCGCGCGTGGGCACGGAGCGCGGGTCTGTGGTGAACAGGTTGCGCCCCGTGGGCAGCACATCCGCCCGGCCCCGATAGGGCGACCCGGACGGCCCCGGCGCGATCCAGCGCCCATTGAGCGCGTCGACAAGCGCGTGCGCTTCGCTCTGGGCGGCCATATCGGCGTCAAAGCTGGTCTGAGCCTGTGGCGCACGCCCCCAGATATGCAGCCCATCGCCGAACTGACTTTCCTTCACATCGCAGACGAAGCGATCAATCCGCGTGATCGCCTCGCTTACGCAAGCCTTTGACGCGATGCCCAGATCTTCCTCGACGCCAAGCGCGCGCGCCTCGTCGCGGATATCGTCCATCAGTCGGTCCCGGCGGCGCGGATCAAGGCCGTCGGCATTCGAGAACTCATCGAGCAACGCCTCCAGCCGGGCAAAACGCTGCGGCGTCCCTGAGGCGCGCAGCGGCGGCGGGATATGACCCAGAGTAACTGCACCAATACGGCGCTTGGCCTGTGCGGCCTCGCCGGGGTCATTGACGATGAAAGGATAAATCACCGGCAGCGCGCCCACCAGCGCCTCAGGCCAGCAGGCGTCTGACAGCGCCACAGATTTTCCGGGCAGCCATTCGAGCGTCCCATGCGCGCCAATATGGATCAGTGCATCAGCCTGCGCGCGCAGCCAGAGATAGAAGGCGACATAGGCATGGCGAGGCGTGCGGCTGAGGTCGTGGTACTCGTCATCGCGGTCGTCGGGCGTGCCGCGTTCGGGCTGCAGCGCGATCAGCGCGCGCCCAGAGCGCAGCGCCGTGAAGACAAAGGCCCCGTCACACGCAAGAGGGTCATCTTCCGGTGCGCCCCATGTTTGCGCGAGTGCCGCCTGCAATTCGGGCGCGAGCACCTGCAGCGCGGCCTTGTAATCCGCCAAAGACCATCTGATCCGCGCCGATCCGAGGGCTTCGGCCAGCCCCAATGTGTCTGGTGTGTCATGCCCGGCTGCCTTCAGATCTGCCATGATCGCCTGCATCGAGGCTAGTGGGTCCAGCCCCACAGCATGCGCCATATTCCAGGGCCGTCCGGGATAGGTTGAAAGCACGAAGGCCAGATCGCGATGCGCAGGGGCCGTTCGGGCCAGTTCATACCAGCCCTTGACCCGCGCCACAGCCGCGCGGATACGGGAACGATCAGGGGCATGGGCGTAACGCGCAAATTCCAACGCGGGGTCTTCGGGTTGGGGATCCTTGAACGACACAGCCCCTGCGAAAATCCGCCCATCCACTTCGGGCAGCACAACATGCATGGCCAGATCCGCCGGGGACAGCCCGCGATCCGATCCCTTCCACGCGGCAAAAGTCGCAGTCGAGAGCGCGACCTGAAACACCGGCACCCCTGCGCAATCAAGCGGCGAGCCACCAGCCCCACCACGGCCCGAAAACGAAGTCGCATTGACAATCGCGGCAGGCTGCAAATGCGCCACCTGCCGCGCCAGCCAGCCGCGCGCGTCGGGCGCTTTCAGCGAGGGCACGAACAACCCGAGTGCCGCGAAGCCCTGCGTCTCCAGCTCGGCGAAAAGCGCGTTGATCGGGGCCAGATCGGCGGCCACCAACCAAGAGCGATAGAACACCACCAACACGCGCGGGCGCACATCCGCGCCAAGGATCAGCGGACAGGCCACACCCTCTGCCGGGGTCCATGCCCCCAGTTCTGGCAGGGCCTTCGTCCCGCGCACAGGGCCCGCATAGAGACCTGCCGCCAGGGCAAGTTGCGCCAATGCTGCCTGCGCGGCCACCTCGCCCCCGGCATCGCAAAGCTGCGAGAGCCGCTGCAAGGTCGAGGCGGGCAGCGTCGAGATCGCATCAAGCCGCGGATCGGGTCGCCCATCGGCGGGCAGTACGGCCAGCGCAATCCCATTCGTGCGGGCCAGATGCTCGACTTGCTGCAACCCGTAAGCCCAATAGGGCGCCCCGCCGATCAGCCGGATCATGATGCCGCGCGCGCCCGTAAGCGTCTGCTCCAGATACGTGTCCACCGAAAGCGGATGGCGTAGCGCTGCCAGATTGGCCAGCCGCAGCGGCGGCAAGCCACCTGGTGCCCGATGCCAGCCTGCGGCGAACGCCCCCAAATCACTGTCCGAGAAAGACAGCACCACCAGATCTGCCGGGGATTGTCCCAGATCTGTCGGTATGTCGGTCTCTTCCAGACCGTGGCTTTCGCGGAAGATCACATGCATGTGCGGCGCTTACTCTGCCGTCGCTACATCCGGCAGCAGGATCGCGCGGATCGCGGCCATGTCGATGTCATCATGTTCGGCAATCACCACCAGCCGCCCCGCGCGCGCCTCATCTGCGCGCCACGGCCGGTCGAACTGGTGTCGCACCCGCGCGCCCACGGCCTGCACAAGCAGCCGCATGGGTTTGCCCGCAACTGCCGCGTAGCCCTTCACGCGCAAGATCCGATGCTCACGCGCCAGCCGCGCGATCCGCGCCGACAGATCCGCCGGGTCCGCGATTTCGGGCAGATCAATCACAACGCTGTCGAAATCCTCGTGCTCATGGTCGTGATGGTCGTCATGGTGGCTGGGGCGACCGGCCAGATCGTCTTCGGCTGCGGCCTCCAGCCCGAGGATCACGCGCGTATCCACAACCCCTTCTGCGACCTCAATCACTGGCAGAGTGCGCGGGGCTTCGGCTGCGATCACGGCACGCGCCCGCGCCACGCCCTCGGCTCCGGCCAGATCGGGCTTGGTCAGAAGCACCAGATCGGCGCAGGCGATCTGGTCCTCAAACACCTCGGATAGCGGGGTTTCATGATCCAGACTGTCATCGGCGGCGCGTTGGCGGTCTACTGCGGCGACATCCGGCGCGAACCGCCCCGCTGCGACCGCCTCGGCATCTGCGAGCGCAATCACCCCATCTACTGTAATCTGCGAGCGGATCGCGGGCCAGTCAAACGCCTGCAGCAGCGGCTTTGGCAATGCAAGCCCAGAAGTTTCAATCAGGATATGATCGGGGCGCGGGTCAAGCTTCATCAGCGCTTCGATCGTGGGGATGAAATCATCGGCGACTGTGCAGCAGATGCAGCCATTGGCCAGCTCAACGATATTTTCCTCTGGGCAGTCAGGCAAGGCACATCTGCGCAGGATCTCGCCATCGACCCCTACTTCGCCGAATTCATTCACAACCACGGCCAGCCGCCGACCGCCGGGGTTACGCAACAAATGGCTGATCAGCGTTGTTTTGCCTGACCCCAGAAACCCTGTGATGACCGTGACAGGCATTTTTTCAAGTGTGCTCATTCTTCCAGCCCTTTGATTGGAGGTATCCGCGCGATACAGTTCTTGCGAAAATGTTCTGGCCGTTCACGCCACGGCACGATCCCGTCAAAGGTGGCAGCATATTTCTGCACGCCGTCGATTATCTCATCAAGATCGCCATTCGCGGGAATTCGACCATAGATATAAGTCCAGCGAGCGCCACCGCGCAGGGCAATCGTGCAGCCTTGCGAGCAGTTTGACAGGCACTCCACTTCGGTGAGGTGAACGCTTTTCGGCACCCGCTCACGCAACCGCCGCATCAACACAGCGCCCGCACGCTCGACATTTTCACCATCGTTCTGTCCGGCTCGACAAGACTTGCAGACCAGAAGCTCAACATTCTCGGCAGCCATACGCTCCCCCGTCAAATTTTGTATAACGAGGGCAGCCCCAAAGCTGCCCCTGCAACCAGCCAAAATCAGCCAATAACCATATGCTCAAGCGTCTCGAACGCGAAAACCAGCCCGACACCCAGACAGACAGCCGCCGCCAGTCTGGCTTGCATCTGCCCTTCGTGCTCTTGCAACACCTTGCCCATGGCCAGCGCAACGACTGCGACAATCGCGAACTGGATCAGGCCAAAGCCAAGCAGATAAGCAAATATGGGCATTGGGGTCGCGCCGATTACGGCCTCGCCATAGGCCCAGCCATGAAACACGCCCGCCAGCACGAAACCCGCCAAGGCAACTGGACCGACGACCTGCCGACCGACAACCAGCAAAGCTCCCAGCACGATGACAGAGGCGGCTATGGCCAACTCGGCCAAAGGCAGGACCAGACCTGCAAGATGCAGGGCTGTACCGAGAAGCGTGGCGCCGATGAAGGCAAGGGGCGCGGCAAATGCGCGTCCTGCGAATGCCGCAACCAGACCCGCTAATACCACAAAGGCCAGATGGTCCAGCCCTATGATCGGATGTGCCAGACCCGAAATCAGGCCATGGAACAGCGTCTGCGGGGCTTCACCCCCCAGCGGGTGATGCGCCAATGCAGGATTAGCCAGCAGCAGAGCAGGCAAAATCAGAAAACGTGTCATCAAATGAACTCCTTTGGATGGGGATTAACGCTGACGGAAATCAGCATGGCAAGCGACGCAGTAATAGCGCAGATCATGCAAACCATTGACCAGATCACCCCCGTCGCGAACTGTCTGCGCGAAGCGAGCGGACTCATCGGCAAAAGCTTCTGTGTAGAGCGCAAATCGTTCCGGCGCGTCCCAGATGGCTTGCAACGCCCCCTTTTCACCCTCGGCCGCGGGCGAGGCGATCTCGAACAGCCGGTCTATCTGGCTGCCCAGAAGCGCCAGTGCATCCGCATGGGTCTGCACCATGTCTTCGCCTCCGGCCGCGGACAACAGCGTGGCAGACAGTGCGCGGAAATGTCCCGACTTGGCGCTCATCGAACGACGACGTCGTTCGGTCAGACCTTCCTCGACTGTTGCAAAGACCTGCGCAGGCGGATGGCGGTCACCATGCGCGCCAAACTGGCCCGTCAGTTGTTCGGCCTGATCTGGATCAACATGGGCGTGATCATGCGAATGATTGTGGCTCACTACGTCCGACGCTGGCGCCGCCGCACGCGCTGTCTCACCGGGAATGACAAAGGCCACTATGCCCGCAGCCAGCACATAGGCGCCAGTCACCAGACCGAAGCCCGCCAAGAGCTTTCTGGAGTTCATTTCTACGTCCTTCCTGCACAGCCTCCCGCCGTACAAAACTGCGGGATGTGCAGGCAGGGCGGGAACGCTGATGCGGTCCTGCACCAACCCAATCAGCCACCCCGCTGATTGAATTACCCCATGACGGGGTGGCTTTTGTGCTGGCAGGTCTCCCGGCTTGCGGATCTCGAGGTTTCCCTCTGTGGTCGTCCCGCCTTCCCGGCCTCAAGCAGCCAGTGGCATTGGGCGACCTTTCCGGTCACGGTCGCGGGGGCGGCTGCGTCCGGGGTTGACAAAGCAACCTCGCGCATTCCCTTTTCACCTGCTAGGCAGGCACCAGCATGCTTCTTGTGCTCACGCCGTGTTGCAACTGTCAAGGAAAAACCGATGGATGACCTGACCCGCCGCCACAATGAAAAGATGAAACGTATCAAGGCTGCGCGCGACGAAATAATGAAGACGAAGACCGAAGAAAAGGGGCTCATCATCGTACATACTGGCGCGGGAAAGGGCAAATCCTCGTCCGGCTTCGGGATGATCATGCGCTGCATTGCGCATGGGATGCCCTGCGCGGTGGTGCAATTCATCAAGGGCAATTGGGAGACCGGGGAAAAGCGCTTTCTACGCGAGCATTTCACGAATGAGTGTCGGTTTTTCGTTTCAGGTGAGGGCTTTACATGGGAGACGCAGGACCGAGATCGCGATGTGGCCGCCGCACAGAATGGTTGGCGCATCGCAAAAGAGCAGATCCTGGACCCCGCGATCCGCTTCGTGCTGCTCGACGAGATCAACATCGCCCTGCGCTATGATTATCTTGACATCGACGAGGTGGTCGAATTCCTGATGACGCAAAAGCCCGCCATGACCCATGTTTGCCTTACGGGCCGCAACGCCAAGCCTGAATTGATCGAGGCTGCGGATCTGGTAACGGAAATGACCCTTGTGAAGCATCCATTCCGAGATGGCGTCAAGGCGCAATTCGGCGTCGAGTATTGAGCCCATATCGGGCCTTTGCCGCAACGCCCTTCGGTTTTCCCAATGATGTTTGTATTAGGATCAACGGGAATTATTCACCCTATGCGCAAGTCTCGAGGTGCGGCATGCGGAGGCATCTCGATGACGCACATGGCTGAAATAACTGCGCCTGATTTTGCGCGTGGGGCGCTGGGGCGCTGCCGACTATTGCTGTTTCATCCTTGCCCACTCATCCCCGCCAGAAGAAAAAATCTGCTAACCCATCATCCGCTTGGGGCTACCTTATGACCGCTCTCATGATTCAGGGTGCTGGCAGCAATGTCGGTAAATCCATGCTTGTAGCGGGGCTGTGCCGCGCGGCCCGCGCGCGCGGCTTGTCAGTCGCACCCTTTAAGCCGCAGAACATGTCCAACAATGCCGCCGTGACCAAGGACACTGGTGAGATCGGACGCGCGCAGGCGCTGCAGGCCCTCGCTTGCGGGTTGGAGCCTGTGACGGATATGAACCCCGTGCTGCTGAAACCCGAGAGCGAGACCGGCGCCCAGGTCATCGTGCAGGGTCGGCGTCTGACCACGACCCGCGCGGCCGATTACCAGCACCTCAAGCCAAAGCTCATGGCGGCAGTGCTCGAAAGCTACCAGCGCCTGCGTGCAGCGCATGATCTGGTGATCATCGAAGGCGCAGGCAGCCCCGCCGAGGTCAATCTGCGCGCCGGCGACATCGCCAATATGGGCTTTGCCTGCGCCGCCGATGTGCCGGTCGTTTTGGTGGGCGATATCGACCGCGGCGGGGTCATTGCGCAGCTTGTCGGCACTCAGGCTGTGCTCGCGCCAGAGGATGCTGCAATGATCGCTGGGTTTGCGATCAACAAGTTCCGGGGCGATCCGCGCCTGTTCGATGATGGCTACCTTCTGATCGAAAACCTTACCGGCTGGCGCGGCTACGGCGTGTTGCCATGGTTCAAGGATGCATGGCGCCTGCCGGCCGAAGATGCGCTTGACCTGCACGCGCCCAAGCGCATGGATGGGCTGCATATCGTCTGCCTCTGCTTCAGCCGGATTGCAAATTTCGACGATCTGGACCCTTTGGCGCAAGAACCGGGCGTGCGGCTGACGATGCTGCGCGCGGGTCAGGCGATTCCGGGAGACACTGACCTCGTTATCCTGCCCGGCACGAAATCAACACGTGGCGATCTGGCTTTCCTGCGTGCGCAGGGCTGGGAGATTGATCTCGCAGCGCATCTTCGGCGCGGCGGGCATGTGCTGGGGATCTGCGGTGGCTATCAGATGCTGGGCCAGTGGATCGACGACCCTGAAGGGCTGGAAGGGCCAGCAGGGCGCGATCCGGGCCTGGGACTGCTGGATGTCGCGACTGTCATGAGCCCCGACAAGCGGCTGACACAAGTTCAGGCGATGCATGTTGACTCGGGCCAGAGCTTCGGCGGCTACGAGATCCACCTGGGGCGCACCGACGGCGCTGATCGCGCACGCCCCTTTGCGAAGGTCGCGGGCCAGCCTGAGGGGGCCTGCGATGCGACCGGGCGGGTACAGGGCAGTTATCTGCATGGCATGTTTAGTGATGACGGGTTCCGCGCAGCGTGGATGGCCGGGTTCGGCGCCTCATCGCAGACCGGCTATGCGCAGGGGGTCGAGAACACGCTCGATGCTCTCGCGGCGCATCTCGAGAAGCATCTGGATGTCTGTGGTTTGCTTGCCCTCGCGCGATAACGGGCCGTGTCAGCGGCTTCCCCACTTAGTCTGCGCATTCTCCTGCCAGCCTGCGCGATGAAGAAGCAGCGTGTCATCCTCAAAATCCGGCCTGCCGATGCATAGATACGAAAAGAACCGCCATGACGGCGGCACAGTGCAGAGGCGCTCGATCTCAGCCGCCTCAAGGATCGACATCATCCCGACGCCCAGCCCATGCACTCGCGCCACTAGCCAGAGCGTGTGCACGGCCATCGCCGTTGAATGTTCCAGGGTCTGCGGCATGGTCTGCCGTCCCAACCCGCGCCCCGCGGCAGGCGCTGTCTCTGTGAAGACCGCCAGTTGCAGTGGGGCACGGTCAATCCCGGCCAGTTTGAGCTGCGCATAATCCTCCGCTGTCGCTGGATCGTAGCTCTTCTGCGCGGCTCGGTTGCAGCGCACGAATTCGGCCCGGACCTGAGCGCGCAAGCTTGGATCATCGACCTTGAGCACGCGCCACGGCCGCGCATTGCCGACCGACGGGGCCTTGTCCATCGCATGGCGCAGGGCCTCTTGCGTCGTCTCTGGCACAGGATCGGTGCGGAAATGTCGCACATCGCGCCGCCATGTGAGCAGTGCATCGAGATCAGACGGGGTCATGCGGCCAGCGCCTGTTCCAGCAGGCGCCATTCACGCGCCGCGCCTGGCAGGCCAAGTCGAAGCCATGTCGCGCTATACGGAAAACGGCGTGTCCAGATGCTGGCGCGCGCGAGTTGATCCTGCGCGCGGGCCGCGTCAAGCGTGGCGTAAGTGCGAAACAACCGGCAGCCGCCAACAAGCGGCCAGCCTGCGCGCGCGGCAAGCGCATCGAGCCGGGCGGCATCCTGCAGCAATCGCCGGGCCATGTCCTGCTGCCAGTCGCGATCGGCAAGGGCGATCATACCCGCCGCAATCGCAGGCCCACTGACCGCCCAAGGCCCAGCAAGAGCGCGCAACTGCGCAAGGGTCTGCGGACCGGCGATCACAAAGCCAAGACGCAGCCCGGCAAGGCCGTAGAATTTGCCGAAAGAGCGCAGGATAACGACCTTCTCACTGTCCATCGAGGGCGCAAGGGATTGCTCGGGCGTGGCATCCATGAAACTTTCGTCGACCACCAGCCGCCCTACCTGGCTGGCAAGCTCTGCCAGCCGCATCGACGACCAGACCCGCCCATCTGGGTTGTTGGGATTGACCACCACAGCCAGATCCGCGCCGATCATCGCGTCCAGATCCGGCGCCTGCGACACCTGCCAGCCCTGTGCCGCAAGCGCTGCTGCATGTTCATTATAACTGGGGCTGAGCACAGCCGCGCGCCCCGGCGGATCAAGGCGCGGCACGAGTTGGATCGCCGCCTGCGCGCCCCCCAGCGCCAGCGCGCGGGGCGCGCCATAGGTGCGGGCGGCAGTCGCCTCGAGCGCCGAGAGATCGCTTTGCAGCGGCAGGCTGGTCCAGACCGATTGCGGCATCTCGGGCAAGCGATAGGGCATACGGTTAATGCCTGTGGAGAGGTCAATCCATGCCTCCCCCCCGTAATATGCCCGAGCGCGATCCAGATCTCCGCCATGATCACGCATACCACACCCCCAAACCCAGCATCAGTGTCGACAGCAAGATCATGGCGCGGACATAAAGCGCAAGCCCTTGACACACAGAGCCGGGGCCCGGATCAGGTGCTGTACCATTCAGCCAAGGCTCTGCAGACACTTCCGCCCCATAGACCCGCGGCCCGGAAAGGCGCACGCCCAAGCCCCCGGCCATCGCGCCTTCGGGCCAGCCTGCATTGGGCGAGCGATGCGCGCGCGCATCCCGCGCGATCACGCGCAGCGCCACTCCGGGGCGCGAGACAAGCGCCATGGCAATCCCCGTCAGCCGCGCCGGGACCAGATTGACGAGATCATCCAGACGCGCTGCGAATTTCCCGAAATGCGCGTAGCGCGCGTTGCGATGGCCGATCATGCTGTCGAGCGTGTTGATCGCCTTGTAGGCGGCAATCCCCGGCAGCCCTGCGACCATGCCCCAGAACAGCGGGGCGACCACGCCGTCCGAGGTGTTCTCCGCCAGCGATTCCAGCGCCGCGCGCGCCACCCCGGCCTGATCCAGTTGCTCCGGATCGCGCCCCACGATCATCGCCACAGCCTGCCGTGCGCCTGCCAGATCGCCCTGCGCCAAAGGGGCGGCCACTGCCGCGACATGATCGTAGAGTGAACGGCTTGCGACTAGCGGCCAGGCCAGCACCCCTCCCAGCACGATCCCCAGCACACCTGCGGGCAAAAACATCTGCAGACCAAGAGCAGGCAGCGCGGCCGCGAGGATCGTGACCATCGACACGCTCAGCCCCATCAAAAACCGCCGCGCCGGGCGACCATGATTCAGCCGCGCCTCCAGCCAAGAGATCAGCGCGCCGATCCATGTGACCGGGTGGCCGATCCGTGCGTAAATCCGCGCAGGCCAGCCAAACGTGACATCAACGCAAAGCGCAACAGTCATCATCAGCGCGAAACTCATCTGCGCCTGCCTGTGACGAATGACAGCACATCGGTAAACCCAGCCTCAACCAAGGCCGTTAGGTCGGGGGTGGCATCGGGGGCGAAGATCAGTCCCCGCGCCGAGCCAGTATGCGCGCGAACCCAACCCAGCGCGCCGAGGTCACGGACCAGCATAGGCGTCGGGTCTCCCTGCGGCCCGCGCGTCTGCATGGTACGCAGCGCGCTTTCCGAGCCAATCGCCGCTGCGCGCCGCAGACCCGGCGCGCGCGCCCAATCCGCCACCAGATCAGCGATAGGCGCAAAATCCTGATCCTGCGCATCAGTGCACTGGTGCGAGCCCCAGAACCCTCCCACCACCAGCGCTTTCGGGGGCGCTGGCAGGCTTCCTAGCGACCGGCCTGATCGCGAGGCCCAGAGCACCCCGTCCGGTGCCTTGAGCATCAGCGGATCACTCGCCCCTTCGACAGCAAGACAAGCGCGTGCGATCTTCTCTTCCAATCCCCCTGCCGCCCGCGCAACTGCCACCAGAGCGGCCGTGGACATGCCCGCCCCGCCACCGGGCGGGAAGTCCAGTTCCAGCGCAAACTCACCCGCGTCAGGCAGCCCCAATTCGCGCAACATCTGCGCCACCTGGTCGAGTGACAGAACCGGCCGCGTTTGGGTGATCCGCAACTTTCCGTTGCCCAGCTTCAACGCCCGCACGCCCCGTTGCGGACAAGGCAACGTTACCAACGCAACGGCCTGCACCCTGCCTTCATCCAGCACAAGGCCTTGTAACCATTCACCGAAATGTGCGGGTACGAACACCATCGCTCAGACATCCCCCGATACCTGGACCACAGAAAACCCACCCGCAAAGCACCGCAACCGCGTCACCGATAGCGGCGCGACCTCAAAGGCGAGTGCCAGCGGCACATCCCCCAATGCCATCGCCAGCGCAGCCCGCACTGTCCCGGCATGGGCGACAACGACCACTGGACCACCCCCCGTCGGCACTTGCAGCCCCGCCAGCGCCGGGGTCACACGCGCAACCATCTGCGCAAAGCTCTCGCCCTCAGGCGCGGCAACCTGAGCGAGTTCCGCCCGCGACAGGGGCCCAAGGTCGGGCAGATCCTCATAGGCCAGGCCCTCATGCGTGCCGAAATCCTGTTCCCAGAGCCGAGCGTCCTGCTCAGGCACCAATTTCGGCCAGAGCGCCTCCGCCGTCTGCCGACAGCGCAGCGCCGGGCTACAGATCAGTCGCGCAGGCTGTCCCAAGGCGCGAGCCATGTACGCAGCGGCCTGCGGGTCGATCCGGGCGGCGACATCTCGCCGTCCCGCAAGCCGCCCGCCCGTGTCGGCTGGGGCGTGCCGAATAACGGCCAGTTCGTTGGGTTTGAGTGGTTGCATCTGACTTTCCAAGGACGTGCCGATGTGGTTTGTCACGAAGCCATGAGAATGTCGATTCTGATCACGGGCGGCGCGCGGTCGGGCAAATCTGCCCTTGCCGAACGCATGACGCTGTCGCTTGCCCAAAACGTGATCTACGTTGCCACAGCGCAAGCTTTCGATGCCGAGATGGCAACTCGGATCGGAGAACATCAAGCCCGGCGCGGGCCGGAATGGCAAACGGTGCAGAGCCCCCGCGCGTTGCTCCGCACATTGCAGGACACCGATCACGCGCCCCGGCTCGTCGATTGCCTGACCTTATGGCTGAGCAATCTGATCCTTGCCGAACAGGATTGGCGGGCCGAGGTCGATGCGCTCGCCTCCTTCCTGCCCAACCTGCAAGCGCCCGTCGTCTTCGTGACCAATGAGGTGGGGTCCGGCATCGTGCCAGAAAACGCGCTTGCGCGACAGTTCCGCGACGCCGCCGGCTGGACCAACCAGCGCCTTGGTGCGGCCTGTCAGGAAGTCTGGCTGTGTGTCGCCGGGCAGCCGCTGAAGATCAAACCGCATGGAGCATGAATGATGTCCTTCCCCCTGAGCGCGCTTGCCGATATTGTCATGCTGGACCTGCCGCAGGCTGACCCGGAAGCCCGCGCGCTGGCGGAGGCGCGGCAGGCGCAACTGACCAAACCTCCGGGATCACTTGGGCGGCTCGAGGATCTTGCGCTCTTCATGGCCAGTTGGCAGAAAACCGAGCGCCCCCGTATCAACCGCGCACAGGCGCTGGTTTTCGCAGGCAATCACGGGGTTTGCGCGCAGGGTGTGAACCCTTTTCCGCAGGCAGTGACGGCGCTCATGGTCGCGAATTTCAACCATGGGGGGGCAGCCATTAACCAGCTTTGTACTGTGGCCGGGGCGGATTTATCCGTCGTCCCCCTGATGCTTGACCAGCCCACGCAGGACATCACCCAAGGCCCGGCCATAACGCAGGCCGAATGTCTGGACGCGCTTAACACGGGTGCTGCGGCAGTCGATCCAAGCGCTGATGTCCTCATCCTTGGTGAAATGGGTATCGGCAATTCGACAATTTCCGCGGCCCTCGCGCTTGGACTGATCGGCGGAGAGGCCGCGCAATGGGTCGGTGCGGGAACCGGCAGCGATGCCGAGGGCGTGGCACTGAAAACCCGCGTCATCGCGCAAGCTGTGGCGCGGCATGCCGGATTGGGGCCACTCGAACTGCTGGCAGCACTGGGCGGTCGTGAGCAAGCCGCGCTCTGCGGCGCCGTGCTGGCTGCTCGTCTGGCGCGGATCCCGGTCATTTTGGACGGGTATATCTGCACTGCCGCTGTCGCGGCCTTGCATGTCGCGCGCCCTGATGCACTGGCGCATTGTCTGGTCGGCCATCAAAGTCGCGAGCCCGGTCATGCCCGCCTTTGCACAGCGCTTGGCAAAGAGCCAGTGATGGCCCTTGACATGGCCCTGGGCGAAGGCACAGGAGCGGCGCTTGCGCTGACGGTCTTGCGCGGGGCACTGGCCTGCCACAATGGCATGGCAAGTTTTGCCGAGGCCGGGATAAGCGCATGACCGCACGGCTGCGCGAAGTGCAGTTGGCCTTCACGCTACTCACGCGCCTGCCGGTTGGGCGGCTGCCTGACCCCGTCCCGACACTGGCGCAAGCGGCATGGGCCTATCCGCTGGTGGGTCTTGTCTCGGGCGCTGTGCTCTGGGCAGTGTTGACCGTCGCGCTGGTTTTTGGCTTTTCACCCATGATTTCGGGCGTTGCCGCCGTCGCAGCGCTTGCCCTGCTGACCGGTGGCCTGCATTTCGATGGGCTAGCCGATTTCGCTGACGGCATCGGCGGCGGGCGCGACCGGGCGCATGTGCTGGAGATCATGCACGACAGCCGGATCGGAAGCTACGGCGTGCTGGCGCTTGTGCTTGTCATCGGGCTGACAGTCGGTGCGCTAACACAATTGATCGAGAGCCTGACCCTGACCATGGCTGCTATGATCGGCGTGTCGGCACGGATTGCGATGCTGGGTGTGATGCGCGCCCTGCCCCCGGCCCGCGCCAATGGGCTTGGCAAGCAGACCGAAGGCATCCGCACCAGAGATCTTGTCTGCGGTGTTGTGATCGCGCTAGCCCTGACCATCGCCCTTGGCGCGGCGGCGCTGCTCGTCCTTGCAACTGTAGCGCTCACTGCCTTGTTTGTGGCCAGAAAGGCACGCCAGCGGATCAACGGCTACACTGGCGATGTGCTGGGCGCGACGGTGGTGCTCTGCGAAAGCAACGCTCTTCTTGCCCTTATCCTTATCCCGTGACAGCCTGAGACATCACTGGGTTCCGGTGCTCGCCTCCGGGCTGAATGCTGGGCTGTAGCGGGGTTTGCACTTCTCGAGCTTGCATTCAGATCGTCTTCAAGATTCGGATGGCCATTGAGCCCCTTGAAGAGCTTGATTTGCGCACTGAGGTAAAGACCGAAGATGGCACACCTCCAAGCCTAATATCGGACCATTTGCAATATTTTTGCAAGTTCGTCACGTCCGACCGAGGCTGCCTGAAAGTTCAGCTAAAACCGTTCGGCCTGCCGCGCGCATCCCCGCTTTAGTGCAGGGATTTTGGCCCCTTGGGGCTGCCCGTTCCACACCGGTCCTCTGGGGGTTTCCGGCGTCCCTTCCGTCCACCTCGGACGCCTCGGCGCATCAGCGGCTCAACTACATCCATGCGTTCCCCTACGGAAACGGGCGGGGCCACCGCCTGATGTCACATGCGATGGCGCTCGGGGCCGGTATCGGAGGTCAGGGGCTTTGATCCGTCTCGCGCGGATTGGCGCGCGGGCTTGCGGACCTCGGCGAATACAAACGCATGTTGGACACGGCCAAAACCCACGTCGCGGGGAGCGTGACTACCGAGAGCGCGTTTTCTCGACCCTGTTCGTTGAAGGGGACTTGCCCGAGTAGAGAAACGACTGACCAGACGGCCATGGCCGTTGCAGTCGTCAGTTCGTCGTTTTCCACATCCTGAAGCGCCCCTGCCCTGTCACCTCGCGGATCAGACCACGGGCTTGCATCCAGGACAGGTTGCGGCTCACGGCGGCGCGACTGGCGCCGGTCAGGGCCTCGGCCATGGGGGCGGAGACGAGCGGCCATTCGGTCAGCACTGCGCGCAGGGCCGGGGGCGTGCGGCCCGAGAGCGATGCCATCTCGGCCACTGCCCGCGCCGACCATGCCTCGATATCGTCAAGCTGCCGCATCGCGGTCTGGCATGCCGTCTCCATCCCGTCGAGCCAGCGCGCCAGACGGTCAGCCGGTGAACCACCCGCTCGTAACCCCCCTGACCGGTTCATGGCCCCGCCCATGGCGAGCGGTGCAAAGACGGCGCCCTTGCCCTCGCTGGCCCCAATCCGGGCGGCCATGACGGCCGGCTCCAGCCGGTCGCCGTGGTGCCCAAGGCCCGCGAGGGGTCTGATGCCGGAGAGTGCAGGATCCTACGTTAAGCGCAGAGCACTCGTTTCCCATAATCGCGTAGATTACCGTTCGGGTCGACATACCGGTAGAGCGTGACCGGTTTGACCCCCAGTTCCTTAC
>JAFIEF010000120.1 GCA_020832655.1 Paracoccaceae bacterium | reverse complement strand
CATAGGGCTCATCCTTTGAGTGTTTTACTCTCCGGTAAACCCGGGGCGGTTCACCCTGTTCATTCTCAACCTCCGCCGATCAGGCGAGCGCACTGGCCGCGCCGCTGAAAGGTTCGACCAACTGGAGCGCACACATGCTATTCAACGTCAGATGCTGGACGCAGCCAGCCGCCGCCCTCGCAACCGCGACGATCTTCTTGACCGGTTGCGCGGGGGGCAGTTTTGACACAGCGCCCAGCGCCTGCTCACCGGTGGTGGAGTACAGTCGGGCCGAACAGGCGCGCGTGGCGGCGGAACTGGCGGCACTGCCGGAAGGCGCGGTGATCCCCGAGTGGCTGGCGGATTATGCGGTTCTCCGCGATCAGGCGCGGGCCTGTCGGTGAGTGACGGGCCGGGTCATTACAGGGAAGCACCGAATGCCTCGACCAAAGCGATGCGCCCGGCCCGTTTCACGGATTTACTGTTTCAAAGAGCAACAGCGAGTCGCTGCGCCACAACAATTGCATTCTGACTGCGCCGTGTCGCGTGTTGAGATGGGCACAATTGTGCACCTGACCTGCTGCCAGGTCAGCATGGCGAAGGCGGACAGCAGGCGGGTTGACCATCAGCACCACGGCATCCACCGGCATTCAGCGATAAATGGCTGGAAAAATCAGCATTTTCTGCATTATGATGAAAAGGTTAATCCGCAGTGAGTTTTGAAGTCCGTGACAACACCCAAGGTATTCATCAGCTATGCCCATCTAGACGAACCCGAGGGGCGCGATGAGGTCAAGTGGCGGACCTACGTGGAGTGCCATCTCAGACCCTTGCAAAAAACAGCACAGGTAACGTTTTGGTCGGATGACAACCTGCGCGGATCGCAAGACTGGCAGGCAAGGATCCTAGCAGAAATCGATTCCTGCGACATCTTTGTCCTTCTTGTTTCGCCACATTCGCTGGGATCAGATTTCATCACCAAAACGGAAGTTCCGCGCATCCTAGACCGTCAGCGGCGCAACTCTTCCACCGAGGTCCCCGCATTCTACCCGATCCTGATCACACCCAGCGGTGGGCTCGACGGATTTCGATGGCTCAGAACTCCGAATATGCGCCCCAAGGGTCGCAAGGCCCTCTCGCAGTATGAGCACACAGAGGGCAAGAACGAGCGCGACACGGTCATGGCGCGCATCGTCGATGATCTCGCCAAGCTGGCCAGAGAACTGACCGCAGGCCATGCCCAGCCCGCAGCTCCCACACCTAATCCAGCACAGCAACCGATCTCGCCCGTGCTCCTCAGCAAACAAAGGCGAATTGTCGATGGCAACCTCTACACCCCTTCGCAAGACCCGAACCGCGTTGTTCTCGAGATCGGCTTCATCCCGCGCGCCGTGGCCACGATCAACCCCAAGGGCAACGCAAAGTCCCGAGCTCGCAAACCTGTACGCGTCATTTGCGGGGTTTCGACGGCGAGCGTGACTGCCACAATCTCGTCAGGCCGCATTACCGAGGCGCGGACCGAATTCGCGAAGGGCCACAACCCACCCCGAACCGCTGTCATCGTGCAACCTGCTGCCGGTCGGATGATACGCTATTTCGACATCCATTCCTGCGATGGCGCGACGCTATCTGGCAACCCGCTGCGGGACGCTGGCGAAACAGGCGATGTGGAACTGTTCTCGATCGAGGGGGCCGATCCGGATATGACAGTTACGGCACAGGTGAATATCGATTTTTCCGGCCTGCAGGTCGAAGAGGAGGATCAGGTCTGCACCTCGGAAATGGATCAAGCCGCCCGCGCCTCGCAATTGCGCGCCCTTGCCAAGCTGGTGCTGAAAAAGCACGGGTCGGCCTATCAGCTCGGGGGGGTATCCAAATGACAATATCGAGTTCACCCGAAGAACCCGCTGTCCCCGTCAAGCTGCCAGCGCAAGCAAAGACTGCGCTGGCACGGATGTTCTCGACGCACGGCTGTGATTTTGCGGCATTGGCCCGTGCGGCTGGTCTGGACCCCGCGCGCGATTTTCGCGGCGCGGATCTGCGCGGAGTGGACTTCGGGACGTCCGACTTGGGCGGGTTCGACTTCTCGGGTGCAGATTTGTCAGGCTGTAATCTGTCGCAAGCGAAACTGGACGGAACGATAATGACCGGGGCGCGACGGGGTTATGGGCAAAGATTCATGAAACTGCGCGGGCATGAGCGTTGGATCTACAGCGTCGCCTTCTCCCCGGATGGTCGGCGCATTGTCAGCGGAGGCAAAGACGGCACGCTGCGCCTATGGGATGCCAGCAATGGCTCAGTACTCGGCGAGCCACTGGAAGCGCATGGGGGCGGGGTCAACAGCGTCGCGTTCTCCCCTGATAACAGATATATCGTCAGCGGAGGTAAAGACCGTAGCCTGCGCCTCTGGAATGCCGCAACCGGCGCGCCGCTGGGTGAGCCCATGCGCGGACATGAGCATGGGAACTATGCCGGGGCTGTAAGCGTCGCCTTCTCGCCCGATAGCCGCCGCATCGTCAGTGGGGGAGATGACTGAACCGCCCCGGGTTTACCGGAGAGTAAAACACTCAAAGGATGAGCCCTATGA